>NZ_JAMYRK010000052.1:0-43908 GCF_040321335.1 Mesorhizobium sp. M0437 | reverse complement strand
TGGCCGGCTTCAAATCGGAACACCGGCCGGATTGAAATCGGAATGACCGGCCGGCTTCAAATCGGAATCGATGGCCGGCTTCGTCGGAATACGCACACAATCGCGCCCGACAGCGGCAAGCAGGTCGTAAGCGTCTATTCCTTGAGCATGAACACGCTCCGCCATACGGCGGCGAATGGGGACGTTGTCGGGCAGGAGATTGTCGAAGACGGCGATGACGGGCGCACCGATATAACGATCTTCACGCAGAGGCAGTGATAGCGAGACGGGCAGCGCGTGCTCCCAAGCAAGCCAGGACGGATCGTACTGAAAATCGATCGCGCCGCTGGATTGTCTATTCAGCCGCCCGACGAGACGGCTGTTCAAGAAGACATTTAGCGGGATGTGCTGCCGCGGACGAGCCATCAGAAGATGTCCTCGATCTCAGCCGGCTTTGCCTTGGTACGAGGGCGGACGACGAATTCGAGGTCGAGCGCTGCGAGAATATCGCAAAGCGTTCCGAGCTGGGTCCCAGGCGCGCCACTCTCGACGGCCGAGATGGTCGCCTGACGCAGCATCGTTTGGTCCCCGACATTGGTCTGGTTGAGGCGGAGCTTGCGACGCTGCCGGCGGACGGCATCTCCAATTTGCTTGGGTGTTCGGGCGATTTGGTCCACAGCATACCTCTCTAGCCATGGTATTATACGCTCGCGCAGATAAATTTCAATATACGCTTTTCCGTATCGAATTTTGTATACTTTGAAGCGTATAAGCAGCAATATGGTCGGCGTATGATCTTCGATCCGCATGGACCGTCACCGCCATGCTTTCAGCTTGTCCGGCCGCCGCCGGCCAATGTGACCGAAGCGAATAGCCGGCATGCTCATAAAGCTCCAAGGCAAAGTGAGGTCAGTCCTAGCAGACTGCGGCAACGGATCGGTTTTTCAAACGGATCTTGCGGCACTCACCCAATCGAGGCGTGCGGCAGGGACAAGGCCATAATTGTAAAAATTGATGCCGTCGACATCCGGCGCCATCGCAGCTTTGACCTTGGCGGTGAGGATGTCGGGGCCGGCCATTTCCGGATAGAACAGCCGGTAGCCGGCGCCGAGGAACTTTTTCACGCCAAGGGCTGCGCGTCCGGCCGCCATCAGGCTGGCGACATCGCCGGGCTGCATGTCGTAGGCACACAGGATTGCCCCGTCACAGACCTTGCCGAGCGCCGCGAGATCGCAGCCGCCCAGCCAACCGTCTTTCAAATCGATGATGACAACGCGGGTCGCCGGATTGGCCACCTCGCGCAGTTCGGCGACCAGGCTGGTCACCGGTTCGAACCGCCACAGCAGGTAGCCATGGAGTTCCGGCCATGGCAAAAAAGTGTCGAGGCCGCTCCCCGGAAAGTCTGGAAAGCGCCGTTCGGGCACGGCGCGCTCGCAGGTCTCGACGATCCATTGCCCGACGAGCTTGCGCGCTACTTCGCCGTCGACGCCGGCCTCGGCCGCGCGCGCAAGGCAGGACGGGCAGAAACATATCGACAACAGAAAATCGTCTTCCGGCATCAGCCCGACACCGTCTTTCTCATGATGGTATTCGTGGGCGAAGCCCATGAATGACGGGCTTTCAAGCTCGATCCGGTCCGGCCTGTAGCTGTGCGAGATATCGGCGATCAGCGCGCGGACATAAGCGCGCGCTTCCGGATGTGATGGGCAGAGATTGTAGTAGTTGGCATCGCCGAAGGCGTTGCGGGTTACGGCCTGCGGATGAAGCATGCCGAGCCGGGTGTTGTGCAAGCAGACCGTCCAACACGAAACGCCCAGCCCGCCCACCTCGCGCCGGCGGACAAGGTCGCCAAGCACATCGCCGCCTTCCATGATCACCTTCGCCACCTTGGGCTGGATGGCTAGGTCGGCCCAGTGTGCCGCATCTGGCTTGAAATAGATGGTTCCGTCTTCCGGAAAATAGGCTTTCCGGCGCGGGCTGCGCGGCTGCAGAAACCGGCCAGCGTGATAGGAAGTCGCCAGACTGATCATGTTGAGCCCGGCACGCTCGACAAGATCGCGCTCGACCATCTCCAAGCCCAGATCCTGGACATCCCAAGGATAGGTCCACATCGACAGTTGCATCCGGTTATCCTCAGTCTTGATCCTGATATGGGCGTATGGTCGGGAGGGCTTCTTATCAGTCGACCGGCTCGGCGACCTGCATGAGGCAGTCTCCCGCCTCGCACATCGTGTGCAGCCGGCGCGAAAGCACAATGCCGCTTTCGAGGAAGTGCAGGGCTTGCTCGGCGAGGTCGAGTCGTTCGAGGTCGTGGTACCAGCCCGCCAGTTGGCCTGAAGTCACGCTGTCGCCCAGCCTGACTGCCGGCTCGAACCAACCACGGCTTGTGGCATAAAGGCCCTGACTGTGCCGAGACAACGAAAGAAGCCGCGTCGGCGCCGAAGGTCCGGTTGCCGGTGCAAGAACCGGCGCCTCAACCACTCCCAAGGCGGCCATCAGGGCGTCGAGTGCGCGGGCGGTAATCTCCATCGTATCGACCGTGACAGTGCCACCGCCGCCGAACTCTCCGCTGACGCCGATGGCGCCGGCCCGGCGCGCCGCACCCATGGAGGTCGGTGAGGCCTGGCCGTTGTCGGCCACGAACCCATAGGGCATGCTGAGCGTCCGCATTAGCTCCACACCGCGCCGGTGCCGGTCGGGATCGGTATTGTGCTCGACAAGCGCGGTCGGCAGATGCTCCATCGAGGTGCCGCCAGAATGAATGTCGAAGATGACGTCGTGGCGGGGAAACAGTTCCATCTCCAGGAAATTGGCAAGCCGGCTTGTTGGCGTGCCTGACGGGTCGCCCGGAAAGGCGCGGTTGAGATTGCCGCCGTCGAGTGGCGAGCAGCGCTTTGCGGCGATCACCGCCGGCACGTTCGCCATCGGCAGGATGGTGACGCGACCCTTGATCTGCTTGGGATCGAGCCGGCGCACCAGCTTTGCCAACGACAGCTCGCCTTCATATTCGTCGCCGTGATTGCCGGCCATCAGAAGCACCGACGGGCCTTCGCCGTTGCGGACAAGGCAGATCGGGACCTTGACCTGGAAATAGGGCGAACGGTCGATCGAAAACGGAATGCTGAGATGGCCGAGTGTCTTGCCGTCCCGGTCGAAGTCGAGCGTATGGCTGAGGCCGGTGTGCATGGCGGCGGCTCAGATAGCTGCGATCGCAGTGACCTCTATGCGGAGATCGGGATCGGCGAGACGCGCCTCGACACAGGCGCGCGCCGGCAGGCGCGCAGGATCCACCCAGGCATCGTAGATGCTGTTCATGGCATCGAAGTCGGCGATCTGCGGCAGGAAGATGTTGATCGCCACTAGCCTCGACTTGCTGCTGCCGGCCTCAACAAGGAGCGCCTCGACCTTGGAGAGCACGTCGCTCGTCTGACCCTCGATGCCGGCCTTGCGGTCGTCTGCCACCTGGCCTGCGATGTGCACGAGGCCGCCATAGACGACCGCCTGAGACATGCGGGAGCCGGACTGGAAGTACTTGATCATATCAGATCCTTTCGAGGTTCTCTTTTTTGGAAGTGGCCGCGATATCTGCTCAGCCGAAATAGGTAGGAAAGGCGTGGCGGACATACCCGGCCGCGTCGGCGCCGAAGATCACGCGATAGCGATCGAGGCAGGTGCAGGGGTGCGAGATGCCGAATTCAACGACGTCACCAACGGCAATATCGTCGCCCGACGCAATTGTCAGGAAGGCGTGCTGGTCGTTGAGCTTGAAGACCTCGGCACGCGCTTTCGGCAGCTGCTTGCCGGCACGAAAGATGGTCACGACCTTCGGAAAGCCCTGGTCGAACGACACGTCGCGCATGCCCATACCGCAGATAGCAAGGCCGGGCTCCGGCCGCGACAGTACCTCGGCCCAAAGACGTAAAGCCGGATGGAAGGAATTTCGTGCGGAAGCACCGACGCCGCCGATCGCAAAACCGTCGCGGGCATCGAGTGCGCCGAGCGACCTGTCGTAGACGCCATGGTCGTGAAAGAAGATGGCGCCGCTGCGCAGCACCAACGTGGCATTGCCGTCCCTGGAGACGAGGGGCGAAAGCGCTGCGACCACCTTGTCGAAGTACACCGAGCCGCCGGCGGTGGCGATCAGCGGGGTGTCGCCGCCGACGCGGGCGCGAAGCCGCAGGAACATATCGGCTGTCATTGCCAACAGCGCGGATATCGCCTCATCGGTACGGCCAGGATCGGCTTGCGCCGCGGCACCTTCGTAGGCTGCGACGCCGGCGATCAGCAGCCGCCCTCCGGCAGCTACAACCGCGTCGGCGATCGCCTCGGCTTCGCCGGTGGTCCGGGCGCCTGCCCTCCCCGCACCAAGTTCGACGAGCACGCGCAATGGCGGCAGCGTCGCATTGGCGCGCCAAGCTTCAGCAAGCGCATTCACGGCGTCGAAAGAGTCGGCAAAAACGTAGAACTCGGCGCTTGGCCAGGCGCCGACAAGGACAGCAAGTCGGTTCGCACCACCTGGTCCGCCGACCTCGTTGGCGATGATCAGCCGAGAGAGCCCGGATCTGAGCATCACTGTGGCCTGCCTTATGTCGGCGACGGTCGTGCCCCATGCTCCGGCCTCGACCAGGGACCGGGCAAGGTCCGGCGCCATCGGGGTCTTGGCATGCGGGGCGATCACGGCGCCCTGTTCTCGCGCATACCCCAGGAACAGGTCACGATTGGCGATGAAGGCCTCCTCGTCGAGGGTCAACACCGGCAACGACATACGTCCATGCGCTGGATGCCAGCGCTCAGATGCGACAAAGCTGCTGTCCAGGCCGAGGGTGCCAGGCGGAACGCCGCGGATACGATCGTCGAGCAGGAAATTTTCACGGGTCGCGAGCGACAGTACGGGTGAGTTTTCGGTCATCCGATGCTAGTCCTTTCGCTTTCGCAGGATGAAGTCCGGATCGATTTCCGATGCCGGCCACACCATGAGAGAGATGCGTGCCAAAGCGTTACTGCGGACCGATCATCGATGCCCACCATCACCTGTGGGATCTCGGCCTCGGCCGCCATCCCTGGCTCGCGCCCACGGCTGGCGAACGCGGCGGTCTGGGCGAGCTTGGCCCCTTGCGGCGAAACTACCTTCCTGAAGATTATTTGCGCGACGCCGGCCAGCACAGTGTCGTCGCCACCGTCCATATTGAAGCCGGTTGGGCCGGGGATGACTGCGTGGGTGAAACGCGGTGGCTTGAAACCCTCGACAAGTCGCGCGGCGTGGCCGCCCGTTACGTCGTTCACGTACCTCTGGCGAACCGCCAAGCGCCGGCGCTGGTCCAGGCGCAGGCGGCATTCGACCGTGTCGTCGGCGTACGCGACATACTGAGCTGGGATCCTGATCCCGCCCGTCGTTTTGCCGCCCGCGACGGCATCATGGACGATCCGGCCTGGCGTGCCGGCCTGTCCCTGCTTGGGCGCCGCCGGCTGGTTTTCGACCTGATGGTGTTTCCGCGCCAGCTCACCGGCGCGGCGCGCCTCGCAGCGGCCTTTCCAGACCAGCTCTTTGTTCTCAACCATTGCGGCAGCCCGATCGATCGCGATGCGGACGGAATGCGGGTGTGGCGCGAGGGGCTGCGGCTTTTGTCGGAGCGCGAGAACGTCGCCATCAAGATGTCGGATCTGGTCGCCTACGATCATGATTGGACGCTCGACAGCCTAAGGTCGGTTGTCATGCATTGCATCGACTGTTTCGGTACGCGGCGCGCGATGTTCGGCAGCGACTTTCCGGTCGCCGGCCTGCATGCATCGTTCGATGCGGTGTATGACAGCTTCAAGGCCATTGCAGGAGAGCTTTCCGCGGACGAGCAGACGGCACTGTTCTACGGCAATGCACGGCGCATTTATCGGCTGGACGATATGTCATCGGCGGGCCTGCTCTCTGCCTGAGAGAAGCAGCAGCCCCAGGATCAGCGACCCGAACAGGATACTGCGCCAGCCAGGCGATGCGTTGACCACGGTGATCAGCGCCGTGATCGTAACCAGCAGGATGGCGCCGGGGATGGTGCCGGCATAGGTGCCGAGCCCGCCGAGGATCGAGGTGCCGCCAAGCACCACGGCGGCAATCGAGGCGAGCAGATAAGGATCGCCGATACCGACATAGCCTTGTCCGTTCATGCCGAGGACCAACACACCGGCAAGTCCCGCACAGAAGCCGCTGATGCCGTAGACCGCCAGCGTGGTCGAGGCGACGGGAACCCCGGACAGCGCCGCGGCGAGCGGATTGGCGCCCATCGCGAATATCCGGGCGCCAAGGGATGTCGCATGCATCGTGGTCAGAACGATCACTGAAATGACCACCCACAAAAGCACGCCTGCCGGAATACCGACCGGCCGCGCATTGCCGAGCCAGCGGACCAGCGGGTTCTCGGCGGTCACGGCACTGCCGCCGGCGATGATGATCAGCAGACCTTGCAGGAATGTCGCCATCGCCAGCGTCATGATCATTGGATGAACGCGCAACAGCGCCACGCCCAGCCCGTTCACCAGACCGATTGCGCTCGTCAACGTGAGAACTGCAAGAACGGCGGTGAGCCCTGTCGGATCCGCCTGCCATGAAAGCAGCGGCAGGCTGACAGCGCTAACCGTGACGATCGCCGCGACGGAAAGGTCGATTCCGCCGGCAATCACCACGAAAGTTTGGCCCGCCGCGACCAGGCCGACCACCGCGCCCAATTCAACCAAATAGCGCAAATGCCCATAAGCGCCGAAGCCAGGTGAAGCGAAGCTCGCCGCGATCCATACCGCCGCAACTATAGCGATCGTAAGGAAGGGCCGGCTGCGCAAAATCGTCACGGCGCGCCTGCCGCTCACACTGACTTTCCGTGCTGTCATTGCTGCACCTTGCGGAATTGCGGGATGGCGACCGCCCCGATGATGATGAGGCCCTGGGCGACATATTGGGCGACCGGCGTGAAGCCGAGGAAGAACATGACACTGATCATCAGGCTGAGCAGCAGGCTGCCCGCAAGAGCGCCGCGCATGGTACCTTGGCCGCCAAGGAAACCGATGCCGCCGAGCACTGCGGCGGCTATGGAATTCAGCGTGAACGCCGTGCCGATGACTGGATCGCCCGAACCCGTTTGCGCGGCGATGAACAGGCCGGCGCCTGTGCAAAGCAGGCCGCTAATCGCGTAGGCGGCGATCCGGGCACCGTCGACCGGCACGCTGGAGCGGTAAGCGCCGACGGGATTTTCGCCTGCAGCATAGATGCTCAAACCAAGCGGCGTGGCGAGATAGAGTTTCCACAAAACCACGATGAGTACCAGCAGCACGAATGCCGCCGGCGTGTTGCCGGCAAGCAGGTCCGACAGCCACTCGGGTATGGCGCCCCCCGGCCTCGGCAGGATGAGCAGGGCAGCGCCGCCGATAATGAAGGAGCCAGCCAGCGTCACCACGATCGCCGGCAACCGAAGTTTCACGACGATGAACCCGATCGCGGCACCGATGCCGAGACCGGTCAGCGCCACCGCAGCGGCACCGCCGGCTACGCCCAGCGGTCCAGTCATCGTCGTCGCAGCGATCACTGCGCCCAGGCTGACCATGGCGCCGATGGCCAGGCTTATGCCGCCGGTGAGCATGAGGATCGCCTGGGCCATGGCGACCAGCGCCAGCGGAAACCAGCTCTGGGTGAATTTGGCGAAACCGGACGCTGTCAAGAGGCCGGGAAACAGGAAACCGTAAGCAATGACGAACGCCAGGACCACAGCGAACAGGCTGCGCACGCCGACATTGCGGCGCAGCTGAACCGGCCAGTAGAGCGCGCCGGCTTGGCTTGAGGATGCGACCGCGCTCATGCCGCAACTTTCTGCTGTTCGGCGCCCATTGCGGCGGAAACGATGGCTTCCTCGCTCAGTGCCTCGCGCTCGAGCATGGCCACGATGCGGCCTTCGCGGACCACGCCGACGCGGTCGCAAAGGTGCACCAGTTCGGGTGTGTCGGAACTGAGCAGCACGATCGCCTTGCCGGCGGCGGCGAGTTTGCGAAGCATCATGTAGATCTCACGCTTGGTCTCGACATCGACGCCGCGCGTCGGGTCGTTGAGGAGAAGCACAGGCGGCTCGTGTGGCATCCATTTCGCCAGCGCGACCTTCTGCTGGTTGCCACCTGAGAGTGCCTGTGCCGGGCGGTCGAGGTCGCCCTTGATGGCAAGCTGGGCGGCGAGACCCCTTGCCATATCGCGCTCGGCACGCCGACTGCGCAGCTTCAGCGCCGGCAGCCTTGCGAAGGCGGGCAGCATCATATTGGTGATGATGGGATGGATCAGGTGCAGGCCTTCGCGCTTGCGGTCAGCCGGGACATAAGCGAGGCCGAGCGCATTGGCGTTCGGCACGCCGCCGGGCAAACCCGAAACACCGTTTACGGTCGCGGATACCGTCCTGGCGGGGATCGCGCCGTAGAGGCCAAGCAGCAGATCTTCCTGCCCCTGCCCGACCAGGCCGCCAATGCCAAGCACCTCGCCCGTCCTGATGTCGAGATCGACGTCGCGCATCAGGCCGGCCGAAAATTTACGAACCGAGATGGCGTCGGCCGGCGATGGCGAAGGCCGCCATCGTGGAAAGAGATCGCCGGGGTCGCGGCCGACCATCAGCCGTACCAGCCCGGCGGCATCGGTTCCTTCCAGCGAGCAGTCCGCCGTGCAGGTCCCGTCCTTGAGCACGGTGACATGCTCGCACAGCGCCATCACCTCGTTCAGTCGGTGTGAGATGTAGAGAATAGCGATGCCCTCGCCCCGAAGCCTCTCCAGCAGGTCGCTGAGGATTTTTGTCTCAGTTGCCGATAGCGATGAGGTGGGTTCGTCGAGAATGAGCACGCGCGGCCGGCGGTAAAGCGCCTTGGCGATCTCCACCATCTGCCGGCGGCCGAGGGACAGGTGCCCCACCGGCGCAGACAGCGGTTCGTAAAGCCCGACAAGATCGCATGCGGCCCTGGCCCGGACGGCAAGCTCGTTGTAGTCGATCAAGCCGAACCGCTTGGGATAGGCACCGAGCCCGATGTTTTCGGCAATGGACAAGCTGGTCGTCAGGCTGAGTTCCTGCTGGACAACGGCGATTCCGGCCTGTCGCGCATTAGCGGGGGTCATGCGCGAGACCGGGCGCCCATCGACCTCGATCGCCCCGCCGTCCGGGCGCAAGGCGCCGGACAAAAGGTTGATCAGTGTCGACTTACCTGCGCCGTTCTCGCCCAGCAGTGCATGCACGCGGCCGGGCTGGAGAGCGATTGAAACGTTGCGCAGAACGGGGTTGCCGAAAAAGGACTTCGACACCCCCTGCGCGGCGAGAAGCGGAGCCGTGGTTGTCAATGCTACAACCCTTCAGGCTTATTTTTGGGCCAGCAGCTTCTTGAATAGATCCTCATCGTACGGCGAATAGATGTAACCGTCAGCCGGGAAATCCTTCGCCCGGGCGAGGTATTCGTCGATGTTGGAATTGTCGATCACCGGCAACGGGATCTTGACGAAAGCCGGCACATCCTCGCCCTCCAGTGCCTGGACGGCGGTGTAGGTGGCGAAGGCGCCGAGCCAGTTCGGCTGCATCGTCGCCCAGCTCTTCAGGCCCTTTTCCTTCCACAGTTCGAGAAACTGGCGCGCATTCTCGCCGGTGATCGGCACCTGGTCGCGGCCCTGCTTGTCGAGCGCGAGCACGGCGCCCGCCGACAACGCGCCGCCCAGCGACAGGATGCCGTCGATTTCGGGGTTGGCGAAAAGCAGGCTGGTGACGGCCTCCTGGGCGGGCGCGACATTGTAGGGCGTGTTCGTCTCGGCAAGCACCTTCACATCGGGATGGGCCTTAAGCTCGGCATCGGCGCCTTTGCGCCGGTCGTCGCTGACCGAAACGCCGGCTGGGCCATTGAGGATGAGGATCTTGCCCTTGCCGCCGATGGCGTCGATCAGGAACTTGGCCGCCTGATCGCCCCACTGTGAGGAATCGGTGTTGACCTTGGCGGTCACCTGGTCGGTATCGACGAGGCTGTCGAAGTTGATGATGGCGATGCCTTTGGCGCAGGCGTCCGCCAGCACGCGCGCCGGCGCGGTCGACGAACCAGCGATCAAGATGATGGCATCGACATCGGAATCGATCATCGACTGGATCTGCTGAATCTGGACGTTGGCGTCGCCCTGGGCATCGGTCACGACGAGTTTGTCGACCAAGCCTTGCTTCTTCAAAGTCTCGACTTCGGCTTCGATCGTGCCCTGTGTCTGCTTCATCCAGGTCGGCACTGAATAGATATTGGCCCAGCCGATCGTATATGGCGCTTTGCGATCGCCCTTGATGCATTTAGCGGCGGCGTTGGCCTGCGAACCGGCGCCGAGGCTGAGGAGGAGGCCGAGGCAAAGGGCACTGGCGGGCGCGAAAAACGATGATTTCGTCATGATTGTTCCCTTCTGAAGTTATGCCTGGACGTGCGGGATCGGGACGAGAGAACCCGCCGGTTGCCGTATCGGAAACCGCCCGTCTTTCTCGTCAGGACTTTCTGCGCCTGGCTCGTTATTGTCCGATATTTCAGACAATAGGCCTGTATATCGGACAAACGGGATGCTAGACTGAGCCTTGACATCTTTCAAGCGTCTTGAGACGAGGGCCGAATGATTTTTGCGCGGGTGCGGCCTACATGAGCGATGGCGTCACTGGTCTAATTGAAACGGAAGCCGGCGCCGAGCCGCGCAATGGCGAACGGCGTCGCGGGATCGACCGCGTCATCATGCTACTCGAGGCCCTTCTGCGGCACCGCGCGCCGATGCGCGTCGGCGACATCGCCAAGATGATCGGCGCGCCGCGTTCAACCACTTATGAAATCGTCAACAGCCTGCTGGAAGCCGAAATGCTCGAAAATGTCGGGACGGAAGGCTACGTCTATTTCGGAAAGGCGATGCATCTGTTCGGCTGGGCCTACTCACATCATAATGCCCATTACCGGCGCATCATCGAAACCCTGGACAGACTTGGCGCGGAGACGGGCGAGACCGTCCAACTGTGCGGCCTGCGCGGGACCAAATATGTCGTCCTTGATTGCCGGGACTCGCCTGGCCCGTTCCGGATTTCAAGCGATGTAGGCGTCGAGGTGCCGATACCGTGGACGGCGTCCGGTAGGCTGCTGCTCGGCCATATGAGCGAGCAGGAAATACGGGACTTCATTCCGCCTGGCGACTACACGCTTCCCGACGGCCGCGTCATTGCGCCAGCCGAGTTCTTCGACGATGTCGCTCTGGCGCGCCAGCAAGGTTTCAGCGAGACCGCCGCTCTGGCCGACCGCTTCACCTGGTGCATGGCCGCGCCGATCCGCGACGGCAACGGAGCCATCAACAAGACGCTTTGTTTCGTGTTGCCCGTCGACACGCCAGAAGCGCGGCGCAGCGAATTGCTTGCCCTGTTATGCGAGCGCGCCAGTGGGTTGTCGCTCGCGGGAAGCTACTAAAAAATCGGCGCGCGAAGGTCTGGGGTGGGGTCCGTTCGTTCAGCCGCAGCAGCGAAGCCAGAAACTGGTACTCCGGTGAGTATGGCAAAGGCGGCAGCGCGCTCCTGCTACCAGATCATCGCATATTCGATCGGAAAAATCGGCAGTCGGCTTCGGCCTGGTTCAGACCTGCCTACGGAGTGTCGCCGACCATGCCTGAGAACAGCACCGAACGCGCTGACCGAGAAGAGAAAGCGAAGTGAAGTCCAGTATCGAGAGCCCTCCGTCGGCGATCACTCCTATGACTTTGTGGAAAGCGAGGTCGAATCCGACGCGCCGCTCCATGTCGGCGACATCGCGCTCGCCACTTGTCCAAGCTGGCTGGAATTCCGCGGACTGCCCGACTTCCTGCAGCGAAGGCCACGACTGGAACAATGGTATAGATCCTTCGTGGAACGCCCTTCAATGCGTGCCACGCCCTACGGCGGCGACACGCGAGATTGACATCGATCGCCAGGCTTTCGAGTTCCAGCATGTGTCCCTCATCAGCAAGCATTCTCGCGGTCATTTGCTGGGCGGCCTCGATGATAGAGCGCGAAACCGCGACCTTGCCAGGACAGCCTTGAGGGCGGCACATCAAAGGTCATTTCTTCGTCTGTGCGCGTCGCCTGACGCAGCACGTCAGGAGGCAGCCACTGCAACGAAAAGCGATTGTCCTTGCCTTTCGATGCGGAACAGGATGGGCTTTTTCTGCTGACGGGATTTCGTCCACTCTTGCTGGATATCCGACGGCTGCGTCACGTTGCGGGTATTGGCCGAGACGATGACGTCGCCAGGCCGAAGGCCGTTCTCGGCGGCGGGGCTGTTCGGCGCCACTTCCTGGATAAACACGCCGGTGGTACCCGGCTGCAGACCCAGTTGCTGGCGCGCTTCGTCCGGAATGGGGCTGAGCGACAGCCCGAGGCGTTGGTCCGCCCCTTCCGGACTCGGAACGGCACCGGTCTGTACCTCCTCGTCCTTGCGTTGACCGACGGTCAGTTCCACCTCCTGCTGAGAGCCGCCGCGGTTCCTTGTCAGCGTGGCTTTCGACCCTGGCTTTTCGTTCGCTGCCGCCAGCGTCAGGTCATGGACGCCCTGAATGTCCTTGTCGTTGAACCGGGTGATCACATCCCCCGATTGCAAGCCGGCCTTCTCCGCCGGACTGCCGGGCTCGACCGAGGCGACCAGCGCTCCCTTGGTGCTCGATATGCCAAGCGCCTGGGCAAGCGACGGCGTCACCTCCTGGAGACGCACTCCGATGAAGCCGCGCTCGATCCGGCCGGTGCGGATCAGCTGATCGGCGACGCTCCGTGCGGTTCGGGACGGCACGGCGAAACCGATGCCTATGCTGCCGCCCGACGGCGAGACGATGGCCGTGTTGACCCCGATCACTTCGCCTCGCGCGTTAAACAGGGGGCCGCCGGAATTGCCTCTGTTGATCGAGGCGTCTGTCTGGAGGAAATCGTCGTAAGGGCCGGCCTGGATGTCGCGCGAGCGGGCGGAAAGCACGCCGACGGTCACCGTTCCCCCGAGCCCGAAGGGACTGCCAATCGCGATCGTCCAGGCACCCGGCTGCATTGCGTCAGAGTCACCCCAGGCGGTGGTCGTCATGCTGGGGCGTGGATCGACCTTCAGCACCGCGATGTCGGTTGCTGGATCGCGGCCCACCAGTCGCGCGGGCGACGTCTCCTTATCGGAGAATACGACGTGGATTTCGGTGGAGTCGGCCACGACATGATTGTTGGTGACGATGTAGCCCTCGGGGCTGACCACGAAGCCGGAGCCAAGAGCTTCTCGCACCTGCGGCTGGACTGGCCCGCGGCCATCGAAGGGATTGAGAAAATCGTCGAGCATCGTTTGGTCCTGGATGATCTGCCTCGTCGTGATAGCGACCACGGCCGGCAGCTTCTGACGCACGATTGCGCTGAAGTCGTTCGGGATTTCCTGTGCTGAAACCGGAGCAAAGCCGCCAGCCGAGAGCATCAAGATTCCTGCGACGAGGCCCCTGCACAGTCGCTTCCTGGAAATGTAAGACATGATTGGTTCTCCTGCCCGACCGCCCTGGCGCTGCTGCGTGAGTTGTGCCAGACGCAAGAACTGACACTCACGCCGATTGTTTCACCGGTTCGAAAAAATGTTGATGGTGGGCTGAACCGCGAGAAATGTGGCGTTGCGGGGCCATTGAAATTTGGTCGAAACTCTCCAAAATTTCAGCTGGTAGAAATCGCGAGAGCCACCAAAGATGACATCAACAGAGGAGACTATTCAAAGCGGAGGACCATCGATGGAAGGAGCCATTTCGACGAGTTTTCCCCCAATCGGGCCCGAGGGGCCTGATGTTTTTCTTGACCGGTTGCTCCATCCAGCACGGCATTTCGAGCGACCTCAGGACGTGCTGGCTGACGTGACGCTGGACGTCCAGGAGAAGCGTGCAATCCTTTCGTCCTGGGCATCGGACTCCTGTGCAGTGGAATCGGTGCCGGCGCTGCGCATGCCGCCGGGAGCAACCGAACCGGTCAGCTTCGATGCCATCATGGACGCGTCGCGCCAATTGGATCAATTGGAGAAGCTTCCCGGCGCCGGTCACGGTCGTGAGATCGAAAGTATTGCGGTCACCGGTTTTACAGCATCCGTCGATCGACTTTGAGTGGAGCGCAGCCACGCTCTTCATCCGAGGCATCCGCCCGCCGGCCAGGATTAGCCGGCGGGCGGGATAGACGTGTTCTTAGCGACCAGTCGTCTGGCTGAAAATTTTCCTATAGCCCCCCTTGAACACGTAAAGCACTGTTATAAATAATTAATCGCCGGTCGCCAGATGGGGCCGGCGCAGGTCCAGGAGGCGTCAAGGCTCTCTTGGCGTCGCCTTGTATCCATGTTGCTCAAAGGAGGATGTGGCTATGAGGACAAACCTCGATTTTACCCCCCTGTTCCGGTCCAGCATCGGCTTCGACCGAATTTTCAACATGCTGGAGAATGCGAGCCGTATCACTGCGATAGACAATTGGCCGCCCTATGACATCGCCAAGACTGGTGAGGACGCCTATCGCATCACCATGGCGGTCGCCGGCTTCTCGCGGGATCAGCTGACCATCACTCATCAGCCTAACCTGTTGGTTGTGAGCGGGTCGCAATCTGGCGACGATGACGGCCAGTATCTCTATCGCGGCATAGCCGGGCCCGCCTTCGAGCGTCGGTTCGAACTGGCCGACCATGTGAAGGTCGTTGGCGCCAGCCTGGACAATGGGCTGCTGAACATCGATCTCCAGCGCGAGCTTCCCGAAGAGATGAAGCCGCGCCGGATCGCCATCGCCGGCAGCACGGCAAAGGCAGCACCGCGGCAGATCGAGGCCGAAAAGAACGCAGCCTGAAGTCAGCGTGAACCAGAAGCGACAGGCACCGGCAATCGTCCGGTGCCGCGCGGTTGAACGTGGAGGTGAATGACAATGAACATGCGTGACCTTATCCCGTGGGGCCGCAACAACAACCAGGCCCCGAGCATCTATAGCGGTGGCGACCCGTTCCTTTCGCTTCACCGCGAGGTAAACCGGCTCTTTGACGATATGTTGAGGAGCTTCGAGACGCGCTTGCCTGCTGCGGGGCAGCTTTCGCCTTTCGATAGCGGCTGGCCGAAGGTGGAGATCTCGGAGTCGGATAATGAGCTTCGCGTCACCGCCGAGGTCCCCGGCATGGAAGAGAAGGACATCGAAGTTCTGCTCGACGAAGACGTGCTGACCCTGCGTGGCGAAAAGCAGTCGGAGACCGACGAGAAGGACTACTCCGAGCGCTTCTATGGTCGCTTCGAGCGGCGCATACCCCTTGGCTACGAGGTCGAGGACGACAAGGTCAAGGCGTCCTTTGCCAATGGCGTCCTGACCCTGACGCTGCCGAAGAACCCGAACGCGCAGTCGAAGGTGAAGCGCATCCCGATCACCCACTGACGCATGGAGCAAGTCGGAGGCGGCAGGCCGCTGCCTCCGGCGCATCCTTCGCCAAAATGGGAGGGATGAGTGATGCAGAAGCAAGAAAGAGAAGTCACACCAGTCGTAGAAAATCTCGAACTGGCAAACGACAACCGCGGGCGAGCGCCGCTGTTCGGCAGATCCGAGTTCCCGAGTGATGCGGTCGCACGGATCTACAAGCCTTGCCGCTCAGTCATGACCTCCGGCCGTGCGCGGCCGAAGGTCTGGCGGCTGGTGTTCGAGCGGCGTACTGCGCCGGTCATTGAACCGCTGATGGGCTACACCGGAGGTGGTGACACGCTGACCCAGGTGGAGCTCGATTTTCCGACGGCTCAGGCGGCCATCGACTATGCCGAACGGCAGGGGCTTGCCTACGAGGTTCAAGGAAGCCCGGCGGCCGAAAAGTCCGTCGAATCTTCTGAGGCGGACAAGCGGCTGCAGGCCGGCGCAGACGTTGTCTTGAACCGCCTCCAGTTGACTTTGCTGCAGACCAGCTATGGCGCTGTTTCGCAGGCGTCGCATTATCGAGCGGCTCTGGCGGACTCGGAGGCACTTTTTGCATCGCCGATGGATGTGGTCGTCGACCCTCTTCTGACCGCCGACGAGAAACGCGCCATCCTGCGCAACTGGGCGTGGAATGAGTATCTGGTCGATCTCGCAACGGCCGAGGGGATGCCGGAGAACGCGCGTCCGACGCGGCTCGACGAAGTGGAACAGGCGCTGGTCGCATTGGAACCCTGGATGACGGCAGCGAACCTGACCGTCTCCATTCCTGAACAGAAGCAGAAGGCAATGTGAGGTGACGCTATGGATCCGCTCATTGTGTTCGATTGTGAAAATACCGTGCCGAACCGTTTCGCACTGGCTGTCGCCGCGGTGAGACGGGCTCGTGCACTCAGCCGGGGCGCCGAGCCTCGCCTGTCCGACAAAGTGACTGTGGCCGTCGAACTCGCCTGCGTGAGATCGCCGGCAACCGGTTCCAGCCCGACGAGTCAAGCCCTTCGTTCTGGCGGGTTCGGTTCCGCGCGATCGCCGGGTTCGGCCCGGCCGACGAAGAAAGCTTCGCGGTGGCGAAGGGCAATCCCTGGCCGCCGCACCCGCCTTCGCTCAGAGGGCGGTGCACTGACCATGTCAGGAAAGGAGGATGAACAATGGAGAAATGGCTGAAATCTGAAACACGTCCGGTGATCGACATCCTCAATGTGATCGCCGGCATAGCGCTGGTTCTGTCGCCTTGGTTTCTCGGCTTTGCGGCTGAACCCCATGCGGCCTGGAACGCCTGGATCGCCGGTGCGGTGATCGCCCTGATCGCCGTGGGTGCACTGGTTGCGTTCCATGCCTATGAGGAATGGGCAAACCTGGTGGTTGGGCTATGGACGCTGATCTCGCCTTGGGTCCTCGGTTTTTCGGCTCTGGCTGCCGCCATGTGGGCGCATGTGATTGTGGGCGTCATCGTGGCGGCCTTGGCTGCCGGAAACCTCTGGTTCTTCGGCGACCGTCCGGTTTCAACGGCCTGACCAGTCTCTCCGGCGGGCCTGGATTTCCGGGCCCGCTTTTTTCAACCGTCTTCGATGGGGTCTGCCGTTGCAGGCGTTGCGGCCAGGCACATCGGCAGCCGAAACACAGGCCGCTTTTTCACCGACGTGTATTGAGCCGGATCTCGCCCTGCAGCTCGTCATTTCCCGTGCTTGGCGCGCGGGGAAGAAAGAGATGAACGCTTGTTCCCTCGCCGACTGCACTCTCGATCCGAACATGCCCTCCAGACTGCTTGATGAAGCCGTAAACCTGGCTAAGCCCAAGTCCGGTCCCCTGGCCATCCGCCTTGGTGGTAAAGAACGGCTCGAACACCTGGGCCAGGACCTCCTTGCTCATCCCGCACCCCGTATCGCGGACCGTGACCCGAACGAAAGAGGCAGCCAGAGCGGGCACGTCTTCGATGTCGCCTGGAGTATCGCTGGTCTCAATCGCCAGCGTGCCCCTGCCGGCCATCGCGTCCTTGGCATTCACAGCCAGGTTCAGGATGGCGACGTCCAGCTGATTGGCGTCGACGAGGACAGGGCCAAGTGCCGGATCCAGCTCAAGGCTAATGCCGATCCCGTTCCCCAGCGTCCGCTCCAGCAGCATCGTGACGGCTTTGATTCGTCCATTCAGGTCGATTCTCTCCGGATACAGCGACTGTCCGCGAGAGAACGCGAGCAATTGCTGCGTGAGCGCACCGCAGTTTTGCGTTCGTTTCAGCAACTCTTCAATCAGAATCGCCGTGTTCGGATTGGCAGGATCCTGGCGCAGCTGCTTCTGAAGCAGTCGTAGCCCCGATTCGAACACCGCGAGCAGATTGTTGATGTCGTGAACGATGCCGGCGGCGAGCCGGCCGATCGCCTCGAGCTTTTGTGATTGACGTCGACGCTCCTGCTGCGCGCGTTGCGCGGAGACGTCGCGAAGACTGGCAAGCAGCGCCGGCCTACCATCCCAGCTAAGCTCGACCGTCCGCATTTCCACTTCGGCTGGTGCTCGATTGGGTCTGTGGACGGTGATTTCCGTGGTTTCACCCGATATGACCGGTCGCCCGAGGGGAATCTGGACGAGATCGGCAGCCGGACAACCGAAGATCGCGGCCGCCGCCGGATTTGCATAAAGCACCGTTCCCGTCAGATCCACGACGAGAACCCCGTCGGCCGTGGTTTCGATCAGCCGTCGAAAATCGAACTGGCTGATGCCCGTCAGACTTGCCTCGCCGTATTGGTCGAAGATTTCGGCTGCGGCGCGCGCCATCTCAACGCTCCTCACGCCAAGGACGCGGCGGAGCGCCGAACACGTCGGGCGCGCCATCGAAGGGCTGACCGAGATGCATCCCGGCGCTGTCGATTGTGAAGCGCCGAATCTGCTTGTCATGCTCGCTGCCGCGCATTTTCAGCACCATGATCCCCCGATGCATGAAATCCCCTTCCTGGATGTACCGCAACAGGATGATCGAGTCCGTGAGGGTTGAAATATGCTGTTCGCTGGCACTCTGGCCGCCGACGAGCGATTTGTTGGTGGCTGTGCAAAGGCCAGCGATCTCGTGTTTCTTGATGAAGGAAGTGAGGCTGATCAGGAATTCCCGGAAACCGGTCTCTGGTGCGATCCGTTCCAATGCCGACAGGCTGTCGATAGCGATCCGGTCAGGTTTGAACTCCTCAACGAGTTCGCGAATCATCAACAGGTGATCCGGCAAGTTCTGCGCTTCCGGGTAAATGCAAACGACCTTCAGCCGGCCATCCGCCTCCATGCCCTCGAAATCGACGCCCCAGCCGCGCGCATTGCGGAACAGCTGGCCGCGGCTCTCTTCGTAGCCGACCAGCAAGGCACGTTCGCCAGCCGCTGCGCCGCCTGCCAGAAAGTTGGTCACCAGCAGCGTCTTTCCGGTGCCCGTCGCACCGCTGACGAGGGTGACGCTGTCGCGGAAGAATCCACCGCCACACATCCTGTCGAGTTCCGGATTGCCGCTCGTCACCCGCTTGGTGCTGGATTGCTGCTCAAGCCGCAATGAAGACAGTGGCACTGCCACTATGCCTTGCTTCACCATGAGCGTGATCGGCACCTCGCCCTCGATGTGGCGGCTGCCCCGCATCTTGAGAACTTCGATCGTGCGCCTGCGCCGCTCGCGGTCGAGCGCGTTGCGCAGGATTACGACGTTGTCGGCAACGAACTCCTCGATCCGGTGGCGGGAGATCTCGCCATACTCGCTGTTGCGTTCGGCGGTCATCAGCACCGTCAAACCATCCCTCTTTAGCGCTGTCGCGATGCGAAGGAGCTCCCGACGCACCGATGTCTGCTCCGCGACGAAGTGGTCGAAGAGCTGGGTGACCGAATCCAGCACAATGCGCTTCGCCGCGGCGTTTCGCGCAGCGTGCAGGACACGCGCTAGCAAGCCTGACAAATCGAAATTGCCGATAATCATCTGGTCGTGGTCACGCGGGCTGGCGTCGACGAAAACCAACTTGTTCGTCTCGCGCCAACGGCGGATGTCCCAGCCGAAGCTGGCCATGTTGACCTCGATCTCGAGCGGCGATTCCTCGAACGTGACGAAGACGCCTGGCTCGTCGAGCACGGTGATGCCATGGGCCAGAAACTGCGTTGCAAATACAGTCTTGCCACTGCCCGGCGTGCCTCCGACGATGGTGGTGCGCCCGCGCGGCAGGCCGCCCATCACAAGATCGTCGAAAGCCTCGATACCGGTCCTGACGCGTTCGAGCACAGGATCGATGAGGATCTCTTCAGCTGTGGTCATAGCCACCGTCCTTCTTGCGATAACCGAAATAGTCGAGAACCTGAGCGATGTTGCCGATGTCGCCAATCAGCCGGCGTGGAGGGGTGGTTGACTCATCCGAGAGCGCCGGCGTCGCTAGAATGCCGGCCCTTTCAGCCTCTTCAGGATGGGCGAGGACGTCGACGACCTGGATTTCGACACGGCCGGCCAACTCCTCCACTATCCTCAGACGGCTTTCCAGCGCCCGCCGGGCGCCCGGCGCATCGCCGGCGACATAGAGTCGAAGCAGGCCGTTGGCCCCTGGATTGGACCGATCATTGACGCTCATGTTCACGCCTTGCTGCAGGGAGTTGCAGTTTTCGGCGTGCACGAGGCGCCACGCCACGGAATCCAGTCGCCGGCATTTTTCTTCCCTCAGCAGAAGTCGGTCTGCCTGGAAGCCGATGCACCACGGCTCGCGCTCGGTGAGGCCTGGATCAGCGCCCCTTATGTCTTTGTAGATAGCTGTGCCTGGTTCGTCTGCGCACTTGTGAACATTTCTCCACATTTGGCGTTGTAGACGTCCCATTTGAAAAGAGGAGTGCGATGGAGAACCTGCAAAAACAATCGGAGCCGATTGGAAACAACCTGCTTCGGGCACTCAGGGCGGACGACTGGGAGATCCTGCACCCAGGACTCGAACAATGGTGGGCGTCCGCCGGGACACTGCTGCACGAACCAGGCGATACGGTCCGCTTCGCTTACTTTCCTTGCGGATCGGTACTGGTCTCCTATCTTGTCGTGCTGAGCGACGGGCGAGCGATAGAGACTGCGCTGATCGGTCGTGAAGGAGCGGTGGGCGGCATCGTCAGCCAAGGCAGACTGCCGGCGTATGCGCGGGCCGAAGTTCAGCTTGGAGGGGTATTCTTCAGGATCGACCTGCACCATCTCGAAGAAGCCAAATTGCGTTCCTTGACATTGCATCACCTGTTCGCCCGTTACGCCGATTGCCTGATGGCGCAGGTGTTCCAATCCGTCGCCTGCAGCGCAGCGCATTCGATTGAACAGCGCACTGCAAGATGGCTGGTGGCGGCGACAGAACGGACGGGGGCACAGGAACTGGGTGTGACGCAGGAACAGCTTGCGACAATGCTAGGCGTCGGCCGCAGCTATCTGAGCCGAGTCATCCGCGACCTGCGGCAGCGCGGCGTCATCGAGACGCGGCGCGCTCGGCTTGCGGTGCGCAATGCTGACGGGCTGCGTTCCCTTGCCTGCGAGTGCAATGCGGCGGTCAGCCATCATTTCAACGACGTATTGAAAGGAGTCTATCCGGCGGAGGAAAACGGCTGACAAGTTCGCCGGGCCTGCCGCACAGGAAGGACAATGACTGACCCACTATCGTCGCCGGCCGGTCTGGGGCCTCCCACTTTTTTGCGCCGGACCCGGCCTGCACCGATGCCGCGAGGGCTGGGGGACCTATATCCGTTTCCCTGTGGAGGCCGCCATGGACGTGAGGAACAGAAAGACGCAGTTCAATATCTGGTACTGGATCGCGGCGTTCGTGGCCGTGATGGTCGTCCAGTATATCTATGCCACGACGCAGCACGTCGCCCAGATTCCGTACAGCCAATTCGAGACCCTGTTGAACGCCGGCAAAATCGCCGAGGTGCAGGTTTCGGACCGCTTCATCCAGGGCCGCTTCAAGGAGCCGCAAGACGGCAGGCCGCTGTTCATCACCACACGCGTCGAGCCGAACCTCGCCCGCGACCTGCAGGAGCACGGTGTCACTGTGACCGGCCAGGTCGAAAGCACCTTCCTGAGCGACCTGCTTTCCTGGGTTGTGCCAGTGCTCGTCTTCTTTGGCCTGTGGATGCTGCTTCTAAGACGCATGGACGGCGGCGTCGGAGGTTTGATGCAAATTGGCAGGAGCAAGGCCAGGGTCTATGTCGAAGCCAATACCGGCGTGACGTTCGACGACGTGGCGGGGGTCGATGAAGCCAAGGCCGAGCTGCAGGAGATTGTGGATTTTCTCAAGAACCCGGGCGAATACGGCCGCCTCGGAGGCCGCATGCCCAAAGGCGTGCTGCTGGTCGGACCGCCGGGCACGGGCAAGACTCTGCTCGCCAAGGCCGTCGCCGGCGAAGCCAAGGTCCCGTTCTTCTCGATCTCCGGTTCGGAGTTCGTCGAGATGTTCGTGGGGGTCGGGGCCGCGCGCGTGCGCGATCTTTTCGAGCAGGCGCGGTCCAAGGCTCCCGCAATCATATTCATCGACGAGCTCGACGCTCTTGGCCGCGCCCGCGGGACCATGGTCGGCGGCCACGACGAAAAGGAGCAGACGCTCAACCAGCTTCTGGTCGAACTCGACGGTTTCGATCCACAGATCGGCGTTGTGCTGCTGGCCGCGACGAACCGTCCTGAGATCCTTGATCCGGCACTTCTGCGCGCCGGCCGTTTCGACCGCCAGGTATTGGTCGACCGGCCCGACAAGCAGGGTCGCATCAAGATCCTGCAGGTTCACATGAGCAAGGCCAAGCTGGCGACGGATGTCGACGCGGAAAAAGTGGCGGCGCTGACGCCCGGTTTCACCGGTGCTGACCTGGCCAATCTCGTGAACGAGGCGACGTTGCTCGCCACGCGCCGTAAGGCGGATGCGGTAATGATGGGAGATTTCAACAATGCGGTGGAGCGCATCGTCGCGGGACTGGAGAAACGCAACCGGCTCCTGAACCCGAAGGAGCGCGAGATCGTCGCCTACCATGAAATGGGTCATGCGCTGGCAGCCATGGCGCTGCCTGGCGTCGACCCGGTGCACAAGGTGTCGATCATACCACGCGGCGTCGGCGCGCTCGGCTACACTATCCAGCGTCCGACCGAGGATCGCTTCCTGATGACACGCGAGGAGCTGGACAACAAAATGGCAGTGCTGCTCGGCGGCAGGGCGGCCGAATGGATCGTATTCGGCCATCTGTCCACCGGAGCCGCCGATGATCTCGCCAAGGTAACCGACATAGCGCGCGCCATGGTGACGCGTTACGGCATGTCGGCAAAACTCGGGCACGTGGCGTTGGAAAAGGACCCACGCTCCTTCCTGAGCCCCAACCCGCTCGCCGGCGGACCGCGCGAGCACGATTACGGCGAAGCCGCCGCCGATGCCATCGACGCGGAAGTGCGCGACATTGTGGAGGCCGCGTTCGAACGAACCGTCAGCCTGCTCACCGAGCGGCGCGACGTGCTGGAAAGGGCGGCACGCAGGCTTCTCGAGACCGAGACGCTCGATGAGACTGACCTTGCGGCGCTGGTCGGAGACGCCTCGACGGCTGATCATGCTGCGCAGTATAGTTCCAGTCTGTCTTCGCATAAGAAGAAGGCTGTGCTGCAGCCGGCCAGGACCGCGGCTGCAATCCCCACGCGCGGATCGGGGAAATTTCGGACGCAATAATGATGTTTCGGACTGCTCCCGCCGGCATAGATCGCTCGTGGAAAGCCGTGCCGCACGCTACGACGGTGACACGCAAGATCGACATTGATCTCTAGGCTTTCGAAATCCAGTATGTGTCGGTCACCAACCAAGCGTTCTCGATGCCATTTTTCGGTCGCCCTCGGTGATATTGCGCGAGACGGGTGACCTTGCCTCGCGCAGCCTTGAGGGCGACCATCAAGGCCTTTTCTTCGTCAGTGCGCCTGGCTCCGCTGCAGGGGTAAAATCCGCATGGCACAAGTGATCGTACGGGAAACGTATCGCCAGCCCTTTCCAGAAGCATCATGAAACCTCGTCGGTCTTCACCCGTGAACGGCAATGCCATCCGGCCAGCGTCGGACAAATTTGAAAGCCACCGTTCCGGCACGTGCGTCACTCCGGCAAAGGCGATCACGACATCGAGGTCTGGCAGATCAATTGCCTGCGTTGCATCACCGCACGTCACTTCGACGTGCGCATAGTGAGCGAGATTGCCTTGCGCGCGCCGAGCTAGTTCTTCGTCGATCTCATATGCAATCACGCGTCCTTCAGAACCCGTCAGTTCAGCGAGGATGGCTGTGAAATAGCCGACACCGGCGCCCACCTGAAGGACGGTCTGGCCGGGAGTGATGTTCAGATGGTCGAAAACCAGTGCCCAAAGCGACGGCAAGCCGCTGTTCAGTCCGCGTTTTTCGTCAAGCAAGACCAGAACGTCGTGGTAGATCTCATGAAGTGCGGCTGAAGGGCTGGTATGGACCGCCCCGATTTGCAATCTCGAATGGATACGCCATGGCCCGTTGCCAAAGTAGTGTTCGCGCGGAACCTTTGCGAAGGCCTCGATGACCGCGGGGTTGTGCAAGACAGGTGATGCGACACGCAGGTCTTCGGCAAACCACCGGGCGCTACACTAGCATCGATTTCAGTTGGCATAGAGTATCGGCTCCCGGATTGCGCGTACTCCATCATACTCTCAGAAACCGAGTGACGGCAAAGGGCGGCTATCCTCGTATGGACGGGGCGATGCGCGCTGTCCGTTTGCGACCGAGCGCGGTTTCGCCGAGCGCCTTCCGCGAGACTGTAAACCGTGGCGATATGGAAGAACACTGTCCCCGACGATCACATCCTCCGGCTGGCGAGCAGCCTTGTCAGCCAATCCGGGTCCATTTCCGGCACGGAGGACAGAAGCCGTTCGGTATAGGGGGCATGCGGCGGCGTGAGAATTTCGCTCTTTAATCCCTGCTCAACGACTTTACCCTGGTGCATGACCACAATTTCGTCGGCGATCGCCCGCACGGTGGCAATGTCATGGGTGATGAAAATGTAGGTCATGCCGAGCTCGCGCTGAAGCCGGATCAAGAGCTTCAGGATTTCCTCTTGCACAATCTGGTCGAGCGCGGACGTGATTTCGTCGCAGATTATCAGCTCCGGATCGGCGGCCAACGCCCGGGCGATGCAAACGCGCTGCTTCTGGCCTCCCGACAGTTCGGCCGGCAGACGATCCAGGTAAGTTTCGCTCATCTCGACCATGTGCATGAGTTCGCCGATCCGCCGATCCCGTTGTGCACCCTTGAGGCCAAGGTAGAATTCAAGCGGACGAGCTATAACTTCTTCGACCGTCTGGCGCGGATTTAGGGCGTTGTCGGGCATTTGATAAATCATCTGTATGCGTCGCAGGATCTCTTTTGGGCGCAACTTCACGGTCTTGGAAAGAGCCTGGCCGGCAAAGGAAATCGACCCCGAAAGCGGGGGCAGCAGGCCGGTAACGACGCGAGCGAGCGTCGATTTCCCGGAACCGGACTCGCCGACCACAGCCACTGTTCTTCCGCGTGGAACTTTGATCGAGACATCCTGGAGCACCTTAACCGCCCGGCCGTAGGCCGCGGTGACGTTGTCTATCGTAAGCAAATATTCATCGGCCGGAACTTCGGGCTTGGCGAGCTTGCGCACGGCCCAGAGCGTCTTGGTATATTCCTGGGTGGGCGAGGCGAGCATCTGGCGCGTTTCTGCCTCCTCCACGGTTAGTCCATGGCGCAAAACCATGATGCGGTCCGCCATTTGCGCCACCACAGCCAGATCATGCGTCACATAGATTGCAGCGGTGTTGAACTCCTCCACGATGTTGCGAATGGAGGCGAGAACTTCGACCTGGGTTGTCACATCGAGCGCCGTCGTTGGCTCGTCGAAGACGATGAGGTCCGGACGGCAAGCCATCGCCATCGCGGTCATCGCCCGTTGCAACTGTCCGCCGGAAACCTGGTGAGGATAGCGAAAGCCAATGGTCTCCGGATCTGGAAGCTGAAGACGCCGATAAAGATCGACCGCACTCCGGTTCGCTTTCTCTCGGCTGGCAATCCCATGCGCCACCACGGTTTCGACAGTCTGATCGAGGAGTCGGTGGGCCGGATTGAAAGAGGCCGCCGCGCTTTGCGCGACATAGGCGATACGGGAGCCTCTGAGGCGACGCCGCCCTGTTTCGCTTAGTGCCAGAAGATTGATCCCGTCGAACAGGATCGAGCCCTGTGTGATACGGCAGCCCGGCTTGGCGTAACCCATCGCCGCGAGGCCAATGGTGGATTTGCCGGCGCCTGACTCGCCGATCAGGCCAAGAACGTCCCCCCGCTTCAGCGCCAGATCGACCCCGCGGACAATGGGATACCACCGCTCGTCCGAGAAACCCTCCACATGCAGATTGCGGATCTGAAGCAGATCCTTGCCTTTTTCGCGCAATCCGGGAGCGCTATTTTTCATCCCGCAACCCGCTTGTTGCATGCAGGAACCAGTCCACGACGAAATTCACAGAGACCGTGAGGAGGGCAATCGCGCCGGCCGGCAGCAGCGGCGTGACATCGCCGTAGGTGATCAGGGTCGCATTCTCGCGCACCATCGATCCCCAATCGGCGGTCGGTGGCTGAATACCGACCCCCAGGAAGGACAGTGCCGCGATCGTGAGGAATACGAAGCAAAATCGCAAGCCGAACTCCGCGACCAGCGGCGGCATCACGTTGGGAAGGATTTCCTTGGCGATGATCCATTTCGGGCCTTCGCCGCGCAATCGCGCCACTTCGACATAGTCCATTACCGCCACGTTAAGCCCGACGGCGCGTGCGAGCCGAAAGACACGGGTAGAATCGAGCAGCGCAATGATGATTATCAGGCTTGTGATCGACGAGCCGAAGATCGAAAGCAGCACCAGGGCGAAGATAAGGCTTGGGATCGACATCAAGACGTCCACCGCACGCGACAGTATCTGGTCGAGCCATCCTCTATACAACGCGGCAAGAAGGCCTAGCGAGACGCCGACTGCGAAGGACAGCAATGTAGTCGCGACGGCTATACCGATGGTGTTACGCGCACCGTAAATCAAGCGTGTGAGCATATCGCGGCCGAGCTGGTCGGTACCCAATTTGAACTGCTGGTTCCACGGTGCGAAGGCCTCGCTGAAGACCTGTGTTTCGCCGTATGGGGCGATCCAGTGCGCGAAGACCGCAACGACGACATAGCCAATGATCACGAGGATGCCGAACCAGGCACTGAAGGGTGCCTTCTTCAGCGCCGTTTTGGCCCGGGTGGCGCGCGAGCGCCTCAGCCTGTGAACCTGCGCGATGGGTTCGTAGCTGGTCATCGTGGATGCAAGAGCCTGGGATTGGTGGCGATGGAAATGATGTCGGCGGTCAGATTAAGGAGGATATAGGTCGCCGCGAAAATCAAGGCGCAAGCCTGGACAACCGGAACATCCCTTGATTTGACCGCGTCGACCATCAGCTGACCGATGCCGGGATAGACGAACACCACTTCGACGACGACCACCCCGACCACGAGATAAGCAAGATTGAAAGCCACCACCGTGACGATCGGAGCCCATGCGTTGGGCAAGGCATGCCTGAGTACGATGGCCATCGGCGAGACTCCTTTGAGACGCGCCATGTCGATATAGGGGCTTGCAAGCATGTTGATGATCGCCGCTCGTGTCATGCGCATCATGTGTGCGACGATGACGAGCGTAAGCGTGGTCGCCGGCAAGGCTACTCTCCAGACCTGATCCCAGAACGGCGTCTGGTCGTTTACGTTCGACAATGTCGGGAACTTGGGAACTGCGTTAAGTATCCAGTTCAGTGACATTGCAAGCCAGTGCGGCAGGGATTGTGCGAACTCGGAGCCGATGAATGTGTCGCGCGAGATGACCAGATAGGCAAGCATATAGGCGACGAAGAATTCCGGGAACGAAATGGTTGTCAGCGTCACTGCGTTCACCAGCCGGTCGAACCAGCCATTGCGGTAGAGCGCAGCGAGGATGCCCAGTCCCAGGGCGAGCGGAACTGCGATCAGCGCGGTCATCGATGCGAGGAACATCGTATTGTAAAGGCGCGGCGCGATGATCTCGGCCACGGTGCGCCGATATCCGGTGCGGCTTGCGAACGAAGAGCCGAAATCTCCATGGAGCATCTGCCCGACCCAGACGAAATAACGCTCGACAGGCGGACGGTCGATGCCAATTTCTCGCTGGAAGGCGGCGACCGTTTCGGGTGTCGCGGATTGTCCGAGCATCGCCTTGGCGAAGTCGCCCGGCAGCATTGCAATCGCAGAGAAGATAATGATGGAGACGATGAACAGCGTGACCAGGCCGAGGCCGAGGCGCTGCAGAACCGTTCTTGCGACCGGGTTCATTTGCTCGCGTTTCCCGTTGCCGTCGCTGCCCTGCCGGCACGGCACGCGGCTGCAAGCCGAAGCCCAGTAGCCATCGCGGGTCCGGCCCGCTCTCTCACGCAGTGGCGATCCACCAGCGTTCGGCCATCTTCAGTCCGTCGTTCTCCCAGTTCGGCGCCACTTCGCCATGTGCGAGCTTGTTGGATTTGGCGCTGACGAAATTGTTGAAGACCAGCACGATGCTGCCGCCATCATCATGCGTCAGTTGCTGCATCTCGGCATACATTGCCGCCCGCTTGGCCTCATCCGTCTCGGCGCGCGCCTGGACAAGCAACTCGTTGAAGCGGGGATTTTTCCAGAACGACTCGTTCCAGCTGGAATCGGCGGCGAAGGCTTGCGTGAACATCCAGTCGGCCGTGGCGCGACCACTCCAATAGGAAGCGCACCAAGGTTTCTTGAGCCAGACATTGTCCCAATAGGCATCCTCGGCCTCGCGCACGACGTTTACGTCGATACCGCACTGGGCTGCCGTCTCGCGGATCAGCGCAGCCGCGTCCACCGCGCCTGCAAAAGCGGCATCGGCGACCGAGAGGTCCACCTTCAGTTTCTCCATTCCAGCCTTTTTCAGATAGTGCTTGGCTTTCTCCGGATCGAAACTGTGCTGCGGCTGCGGATTCGTGGCGAATTTAATCGCCGGCGCGATCGGGTTGTCATTGGCCACAGTGGCGTGACCGAGAAAGATCTTGTCGACGATCTCCTGACGGTTGATCGCCCACTTTAAGGCCATCCGGACATCCGGATTATCGAACGGCGCCATCGTGACATTCATCGGCAAGGTGTAATGGCCATAGCCGGTGACCTCGACGATCTCCACCTTGGGGTTGCGTTTCAACATGCCGAGGGTCTTAAGGTCGGCGCGGCCAATATAGTCCACCTCCCCCGTCGATAGCGCGGCCATGCGAGCGGCGAGATCGGTGATGGCGATGAACTCCACCTCGTCGAGATAGGGTTTGCCGTTCTTGAAGTAGTTCGGATTGCGCTTGAGTTTGGCCGAAACGCCGGGCTGGAAATTCTCAAGCACGAAAGCGCCGGTGCGAACGCCCGATCCCCAATCCGCCTTGCCGTCCTTGGCCGGCATGATGACCAGATGGTAGTCACTCATGATGTAGGGGAAGTCGGCGTTGCCGCTTTTCAGCGTGAAGACAACCGTTTCGGGGCCATCCGCCTTAATGCTGGCGACGGGCTCAAGCAGCGGCTTCGCCGCCGACTTAGTTTCGTCGCCCATATGATAGCGAAGCGAAGTCACGACATCGTCCGCCGTCACATTCTTGCCGTTGTGGAAGGTTGCGCCCTTGCGAAGCTTGAAGACCCAGGTTTTGGCGCCATCGGACGATTCAAAGCTCTCGGCAAGGTCCGGTTGGACGTTGCCTTTGGCGTCGACCTCGGTGAGGCTGTTGGACATCGAGCCCGAGAACGCTGTCTGTGTGAAGGTGTCCGGGTAGCCGGCCGGATCGATCGAATCCGTCGTCGCGCCATGTGCCATTCCGAGCTTGGCGAAGCCGCCCTGCAGCGGTTCGGCCCGGGCCGTGCTGACGAAGAGCTTATCCGCAGCGGTGACCGTCAGCCCAGCGGCCAGCCCAAGATGAATGAAGTCGCGACGGGAAATCTTGCCGCGACCGATCAGGCTTTGAGCGATACCAAGCTTGTATCCAGATTCTGACATTTGACTCTCCCATTGCGGATTTTCCGCGTTATTGTTCGTGCCGCACCCTGTGAAGAAATCTGCCCGTTAGCCGCGATCACCCTTTCTGCTACTTTTCGAATCCGTACCTCAATCAGGCCGTCACATAGATGCTGCCCGCCTCGACCGTTACTGGAAATGTGCGCGCGCGAACGGACGGATCGACCAGGGCCGCGCCCGATTTGATATCAAATTCCCAGCCATGCCAGGCGCAGCGCACGATCTCGTTTTGGCGGTGATAGATGAACTGCGCCTCTTCGACCGGTGCAGTTGTTCCACATTGCGGCCCCTCGCAAAGGGGAGCGCCGCGGTGCGGACAAACATTCAGCAGCGCGTGGAATGAATCCCCGATGCGAAAAACGCCGACCGAAAGGCTGCGGATCTTGGCGATGAAGGGAGATCCGGTTTCGATCTCTTCGACTCTACAGATGTATGTCTTCTCGGGCATCGTCTGCTTCCTCAGGCAGCATTCGCCGCTTGCGCGCGCGGGATGCGCTTGTAAACCTCCAGCGCATTCAGCCCCATGATCTTGCTCTTCCAGGCAGGAGGGATTTGCAGCGTGTTGGCATCGTCATAGTCCCAATGGGGATAGTCGGAGGCAAACATCAGCGTATTTTCGCCGTCCATCGCCTCGAGAGTGGACCAGAGATGCTGAATATTTGCGGGCTGCTCCAGCGGCTGCGTGGAAAAGCGGATGTTGCGCCGGCAATATTCGGACGGCAGCATCTTTAGCCATGGCGTCTCTTTGCGTAGGGCTTTGTAGTCGGCGTCCAGGCGCCACAATACCGATGGCACCCAGGCGACGCCGCATTCGATGACCACGAAGTAGAGGTCCGGCCATTTTTCGAAGACGCCATGCGCAATCATGCTTGCGACATGCGAAATGGCCGACATGTGCAGGATGGCATGGGTCTCCCAGAAGAATGTCGTCGGGGCCGGAGCAATCGCGGTCGAATTCACGCCGCCATGGCCGCCCAGATGAATGGCAAAGGGCAGCCCCACCTCGGCGCAAGCCTCATAAATTGGATGGTAAAACGGATCGCCATAGGGCTTGACGGAGCCTTGCGAAGCGAGAACCTGAACCATGCGCGGGTGATTGCCCAGACGGCGTATCTCGGCGGCCGCGAGCTTCGGATCCTGTGGCGCGACGATGATCGAGCCCATGAAGCGATCGTCCTTCGGCAGCCATTGGTCGATCTGATAGTCATTGTAGGCGCTGACGAGGGCGCTGGCATAATAGGGATTGGCGAGGGTGGAAGCCTCGATCGGCTCATCGCCGGTCAGGATCGCCACGTCGACCTTGTACTTGTCGAGGTGTTTTTCCTTCATGATGAGATAGTTGTCGGCTTCTGTTTTCGGACGGACGTCCTTGCGTGAGAAGTCCTGCGGATGAAACCAGGGACGATGGCCATGCGGGAAGGCGCCAACGGGACCTGTCTTCTCGCCTTCAACGAACATGTCCTTCCATAGGCCGGAAAGGTAAGGCTCCAATACAGTCGCGCTCGACCAGTAATTGTGACAATCGCAGTCGACTATGAACACGTTGCTCAGCTCCGTAGCTTCAGCCTGGACGATCTGCCGGCCGATTTCACCGCGTGCAGCTTCCGCCTTGAGTATTGTTTGATCAAGCTTATGATCCTGCGCAATATGATCGACTTTTTCGATCGGAGGTCATGTGCAGCTAGATCACATCGAAACCTTTCTCGACATCATCGAGTCGCGAAATTTCAATCGTACCGCCGACCGGCTGGGGTTGACCCAGTCGACGATCAGCACCCGCATCAAGAATCTGGAGAGCGCGATCGGGTCCGAGCTCTTTCTGCGCGGGCGCGCCGGCGCTGAGCCGACAGCCGCCGGGCGGCGGTTCGAAGCCTATGCCAGATCCTTGCTGTCGACGTGGTCGCAAGCTCGACACGATGTGCGAGCGTTCAACCGTTTCGAGGGCACGTTGCGCATCGCCGCACAGGTGGGGATGACCCGTTCGGTCCTGCCGGGATGGGTCGAGACACTGTGCCAGGCGCTTCCAAAATCCTCGATCCATGTCGAGTCGGACTATTCGAACCAGATGGTCAGCGACCTAAGCATGGGAAATCTCGATATTGCCGTGCTTTATGCGCCTCGCTACCTGCCTGAGATCGCCTACGAGCATCTGATGGTCGAGGAATATGTGATGGTTTCGACGGCTGCCAGAACGCTGTCTGATGTCGACCCTGAAACCTACATTCGCCCAGGCTACACCGCGGTGCTGGAAAAGACGCACGCAGAGCTGCTGGCCGAGCTTGCGATCTGTCGGCTTTCGACGGGATCGGAAACTCTGGCGGAGATCATGCTGCGACGAACGGGCGGCACCTGCTACATGCGCAGCGACGATGCGCGCCGGTTCACGGCCGAGCTCCCATCGTTCCTCGTCGAGGGAGCGCCGACGCTGCACCAGCCAGTCCACACCGCGATCCTTGCGCGCCGCAAACACGAACCCATTATTCGCAAGGGCATCCGAGCTCTCCAGGTGGCTGTAATGTCCCTGGAAGTTTAATCGAAATTACCGATCATAAAGGTAGGATTGCGCGGCTGTTCAGCGGGTGTTGAAGTGGCATCTTGGCTCGACTTCAAACCCGAGTTGAATAATGAACGCACACGCGGCCTTAGGAGCCCCCGGCTTCGCCCCAACAAAGCTTCACCGGCAGTGGGCACAGCCCACGCCGCAGCTTGTGCTCTGCCGACGCGTGATCGACGAGACGCACGATGTGAAAACATTCGTTCTCACACCCGCTTCAGATCGGATGTTCTGCTTCAGCGCTGGCCAATATGTTGTGGTGCACCTGAGGATCGAGGGGGCCGCAGTGACGCGCTCCTACTCTGTTTCGTCACCGCCGACGCGACCGCTCGACCTGCAGATCACTGTGAAACGGACGCCGGGCGGGCTCGTTTCGAATTGGCTCCATGACAATTTGAAGCCGGGCGATGGGATCGAGATCGAAGGGCCGCTCGGCTCGTTCAATCTCGACGATCTGCCGCATGCAAAGTCCCTCTTCCTTTCAGGTGGCAGCGGGATAACTCCCGTCATGTCAATGCTGCGGGCATTTACCGACCGCGCAGCAAACCAAGATATCCACTTCATTCATAGTGCGAGAACGCCGGACGACATCATTTTTCGGCTCGAACTGGACGCACTTGCCGCTCGCTTTCCCAATGTTCATGTGACTTGCATTTGCAGTCATGGAGACCCGGCCTGGACGGGTCCAACCGGGCGAATTAACAGTGAGATGCTCCTGACTTTGGTTCCCGATCTCCATAGCCGCACGATTTTTGCCTGTGGGCCGGAATCCTACATGAAGGCTGCACGCAGCTGCCTCGATGCAATCGGGCTCGCCCCTTCACAGTATCATGAGGAGAGCTTCGGGGGCGGCAACATTTCGCGTTCGCCATCGGATTCAAAGGTTTCGTCTTCGGTCCGCTTCGCCCGCTCCGGCCTTGCATATCATTGCGCGCCCGGAGAGACCCTGCTGGAAGCGGCGCGCCAATGTGGCGTCTATGTCCCAACCGCTTGCCAGCAGGGAGTTTGCGGTACGTGCCGGATCGCCAAGCTGTCTGGCGAAGTCGTCATGGATGACCTAGGCGGACTGACCTTGGAGGACAAATCGGCAGGCTACATCCTGGCGTGCTGCAGCCGCCCACAAGGCGACATTTTGCTTGATCTATAATTGTACCCATCGCGGAACGAAATCGGGCAGCCTTTGCGTTCAACGACCAAGCCATACTACTGCGACCGCAAGTGATTAGGTTTCGGAACCCGGATGGGCTCGCCCGATTTCTGGCGCAGCTCACGCTGGGCATCGCAAACGACAAAAGTCCTACCCAGCAATACGCTTGAGCTATCATTCAGCCGTTGCATGGGATGGACCTCGACACAAAGAGGCGCGGCAATTCGGCTCCAGCTACACCGTCGCAGCCGGATCAGGGGCGTTGCGGTTGAGATGAACCGCAATCGAATTACGGTTCACCAGGCGAGCAGCGAGGACACGGTGTTCAAACGGTGCGGTGTCGCCAGCCAGCCTCTTCAAGAGAAGCTCGGCTGCCGTCGCCCCGATCAGATGCGCCGGCTGCGCGATGGCTGTGATACCTTGGGCCACGAACTGCATCCAGTCGAGATCGTCGAAGCAAAGCAGCGAAACCTCTCCCGGAATCGCAAGCTTCAGTGCGGATGTCGCCTCCAGAACGCCTGTCGACATCACACCGTCGGCGGTAAACAGGGCGGACGGCGCATTGCGCATTGTCAGCAGATCGAGTGCCTCCTTTCGGGCTGCCTCGCTGGAATAGACCGCCACGCGGCGGATCAACTGTGGATCCGGCGAAATGCCCGCAGCGCGATGGGCTTCGAGATAACCCAACAACCGTTGCCAGCTTGGATGATGGTAGCGAACGTCGGAGCTGGAGAGATCAGCGTTTGTCACAAAGGAACCAACATCATCGCGTTGGTCCGGCCCGAGTTCCGCCAATATTCCGATGCGGCTGTGTCCGGCGGCGATGATCGCCGCTATGCTGCTACGCGTTACAGAAACGTTATCGACCACGACCGAATCGGTTTCCATGCCCGCCACGATGCGATCGAACTGCACGACGGGACAGCCGGCCGCGACTGCGTCACGAAGATGATCCGGCTTGTCCAAGAAGGTCGATGAGACGACTAAACCATCGACCTGCTTTTCCAACAGCAGCTGCACCGCCTCTCGCTCGAGTTCGGCATTTTCGTCACTATTCGTAACGATAACCCCGAAGCCGCCACGGCGCGCGACGTCCCCTATTCCGCGCAGCACGCTTGCATAGAATGGGCTTTCGATGTCGCCTACGACAACGCCGATAGTCTGGGTCTTACCGGTGATCAGGCCTTTGGCCAGGCGATTGGGCCGATAACCCAGCGCAGATGCCGCGGCGCGCACCTTCTCCTGGACCTCAGGGCTGCTGTACCCGTAGTCACCAAGCACGCGCCCAGCCGTGGCAGAGCTCACTCCAGCCCGGCGAGCGACTTCGATGATAGTTGCGTTTTTGGATCTTTGAGTCACCCAGCAAGTCCCGCCGACCATGCAACGTCGTGGCGACGAACTAGCGGCAGTTAGGCACGCCCCGCAAGGCCGAACACCGCAGAACCCGCCGCTGCGCACACCATTTGAATTACAGCACCTCCGACAGAAAGCGTCGAAGACGCGGGCTCTGCGGATTGTCGAATAGGTCTTCTGGCCGGCCTGCCTCGACGATCCGCCCCTCGTCCATGAACACGACCTGGTTCGCGACCTTGCGAGCGAAATTCATCTCGTGTGTAACGACCACCATCGTCATCCCGCCCCGCCCGAGGTCGGCCATCAAGTTCAGGACACCTTTGACCAATTCTGGATCGAGGGCGCTGGTGACTTCGTCGAACAGCATAATTTCGGGTTCGAGGGCGAGCGCACGCGCGATGGCCACCCGCTGCTGTTGCCCGCCCGAGAGATTGGCCGGCCGATGGTCCTTGCGCTCCAGCAGTCCGACTTCATTTAGCCTCGCCAAGGCCGCGTCATTAGCCTCCTCGCGCGACATGCGTTTAACTTTGCGCAGCGCCAAGGTGATGTTGGCGAGCGCGCTACGGTCGGGGAACAGATTGAACTGCTGGAAAACCATGCCCACGCGCCGCCGGAGTTGGTCAGGGGTCTGCTTGTAGATGCTTTCGCCGTCGAGCAGAATGTCACCGGCTCGGCATTCTACGAGACGGTTGAGGCAGCGCAGCAAGGTCGACTTGCCCGATCCGGACGGACCGATGAGGCAGGTGACGGTCCCGGGCTCCACTTTCAGACCGACGTCATGCAGCACCTGGACGGCGCCGTAGGCCATGTCGATATTTTTGACCTCGATGCCGCCACCCTTGAAGCGTGTGGGCGCTGCTGCAGGCAACGTCGCTGTTCCCGGCACGACGGCTTCGGCAAGCTCGGCGACCTCTTGGAGGCCACTCTGCACGGCGGTTATTCGTTTGCCGACGCGCATGCGCGCGTCGATGTAGTTGACGAGATGGGTCAGCGGCACCGTGATCACGAGATAGAACACTCCGGCCAGCAATAGCGGCGACAAGTTGCCGGTCAGCACAGCCTGGTCCTGGCCGACGCGGAACAGTTCGCGTTCGGAGGCGAGCAGACCAAGGAAATAGACCAGGCTGGAGTCTTTGACATTGCCGATGAACTGGTTGACCAGTGCAGGCAGGACGCGACGGATGCCTTGCGGGATCACCACCAGGCGCATGCCTTGGCCATACGTCATACCGAGAGTGCGCGTGGCGTCGATCTGACCCCGCTCGACGCTCTGAATGCCGGCGCGGAAAATCTCCCCGATGTAGGCTCCGGCGATCAGGCTGAGCGCCAGAATGCCCAGCGGATAAGGCGATGGACCGAACAGATCTCGGCCCAACCGCGCGAAGCCTTGGCCAATGATCAGGATTGTGACAATGGCAGGAAGCCCACGGAAGATATCGGTGTAGACTCGGGCAAGGAGTTTCAGCGGCCGGTTCTCTGAAATTCCCATGACTGCGAGGACGATACCGATCAGCGTCCCGAAAAACGTCGAGGCAAGGGCCAGGATCAAAGTGTTCTTGAGGCCGACCATCACCATGTTTGGCAGAACTTCTGCCATCGCCTGGAAATCAAGGAAGCTGCGGGCGAAGGTATCGAACCAGCTCATATCAAGTCCATCTATAACTCGGCCGGGCACCGTTGCTGACGGGCCCGGCCGGAAACGAAAATGAATACGCGCGAATTTACTTCTTGGGCAGATATTGATCCGGCATCGGAGTGCCCGGGAACCATTTCTCATGCAGCCGTTTCCAAGTGCCATCGTCCATGGCCTTGCGCAGCGCCTTGTTGAGCGCCTCGCGGAAGGCATCGTTGCCTTTCTTGACCACGAACCCGGCCGGCGCATCGAAGGACGGCACGTTCATTGTTATCTTCAGGTTCTTGTAGCGCTCCACATACTGCTTGGCGGACTCATAGTCAGTGAAATGGCCATCAATCGTCCCGTTATTCAGCGCCGCCACCGCAGTGTTGTTGTCGGGAAATTTGACAATGTCGCCCTTGAGGTTCTTCTCGGCATAGATTTCCTGCAGCGTTCCCTGGATCACGCCGATGCGCTTTCCGGCGGTGCTCTCATTGCTCGTCAGTGCCGGATCCGCCGAAATGATCGACAGGTAGCCGGCGAGATAGCCGTCGCCAAAATCCACGCTCTTCTTGCGCTGCGCCGTTGTGCCGATGGCGGCGACAGCGACGTCGAAGCGGCCGTTGGCAACGGAGGGCAGCAGCGCCGAGAATTCCTGGCCGGTGAAAACGATCTGCTCCTCCTTGAACCCGAGCCGGCGCGCCACATCACGGAAGAGTTCGGCGTCGAAGCCAGTGAAGTTACCGTTGGCGTCGGTGAAGACATAGGGTTTCGCATCGCCCATGGTTCCGACGCTGATCACCGTCGGGTCGATGAGGTTGTAGGGGTTGTCGGCCGCGTTTGCCTGAGTTGACGAGGCCAACGTGCCAAGTCCTGTCAACAGCGCGATCGTCAGCGCCAGACCGGATTTCACAAGTTGGCGCCTGCTCGAATTCGTGTGCATGTCTTCTCCTCTTACGATTGGCCGAACTCGGCCTTGCGATCCCACTCGACGTCTCATCTATCAAAACGCTCTTAGATGGCGTTCGGCCAGGTAGGTGAGAACGTTATCATTTGATCTAGCATTGTCCATTTCTCGCGTCAATTGTTTCGGAGAATTTCTCAGCTAGATGGTTTCCAGTGTTAAGCGCGGGGGATCTCCGGCGTCATCTTTCCTAAGTCGATTGCTGTCGCATGGCCGATTGCCCCGTAGTACCGGCAGGTAGCAGCCGCCGCGTCCGCGGCATGGCCGAGGATGTCTTGAGGCTGCTCCTTCTTAAGCAGGCCGAATAGCGTTCTGGCGATGAAGGTGTCGCCGGCGCCCAGGGTGTCGACGGGTTTGACCAACCGCGCCGGGGTTCGGTAAGAGACGGTGTCGCCGTGAAGCACCGCGCCGGCTCGGCCACGAGTCACAAGAACCCACTTTGAACCACATGCAAGCAATTCGGCCGCGATTGCGGCCAATTCCTTGTCGTCGAGACCGTCACCCGAGACACAAGCCAGATAGCAATAGGGTCCAATCTCGCGTCGATGTCCCGGTTCCCGTCGCGTGGAAAAATCATAAGACAACAGTGACTTACTTGATACAGCGGCAACCCACGGGTCCAAACCGCTGGACTGGCCGATGTGGACGGCCTGAAAGCCCGAGAGAAAATCCAGATCTTCTTGCGTCGGCGTAAACACCGAAACTCCGAGATCGAAGTCCAGGAAAATCCGATCGGCGTTGCGGTGACCTATGAGGCAGTAAGCGGTCGCTCCCTCGAGACGCCGCAATCGGGTGATGTCCACGCGCTCCGACGCCAGTGCAGTGCAGATAAGGTCCCCTGCCCGGTCTTTGCCGATCGCTCCGACATAGGCCGATCGCCCGCCGAAGCGGCTGACATAAACCGAGACATTGAGGCAATTTCCACCAGGATACATCTCGCCGCGAGCAAGATAACAATCGACCACGTTATCGCCCATCGCGGCAATCTTGACCATTGCAGGACTTTCAGTTTAAAGGGTGTGATAACGTTCGCACAATGGCCGCCCACCTGTCAATTGTGGGCCCGCCCCTAGCTCTGCCAACGAGACGAGGAAGCTCATGATTTCCGCCCTGCCCGCCGACGTGGAACGCGCCCTGACCGCTACGGCGGGCACGCAGTTTTCGCACCTATTCCTCGTGGCGTGCGGCGGTTCGCTCTCGATCATGATGGCAGGCAAATACTTCGTCGACCGTCACAGCGGCAGATTCGCCTGCGACATCTACAACGCGGATGAGTTCGTCTGCCGAGACCCGCGACGGTTGGGACCTGACGCGCTCGTTGTCCTTTGCTCGCAGACCGGCACCACCCGCGAAACTGTGCGAGCGGCCAATCATGCAAAGGATCGAGGCGCAACGACAATCGGCATGACGCTCGACCAGATATCGCCCCTCGCGCTGGCGGTCGACCACGCAGTCGCCTACCAGGCCTCCTACACGACGGGCAAAGCAATCGATTCAGCCTGCAGCAACTACGGCGTGCTCTATATGTTGCTCGCCGGCCTGATCGATGCTCGGGAGGATGCCGGGCTAACTGCCGATCTGCTGACGAGCCTGAGCCATCTTCAGCCGGCGATCGAGCGTGCGCACCGGACCTATGCCGACCGGTTTCAGGCCTTCGCCCCCCGTTTCGCGCCGCGCAATGCGATCCACACACTGGCCAGCGGTGCCAGCTATGGTGCGGCCTATTCGTACGCCACCTGCGTGTTGATGGAGATGCAGTGGTACGATTCGCAGGCCATACACGCCAACGAGTTCTTTCACGGCCCATTTGAGGTGGTCGACCGGGACGCTTGCTTCGTGGTCTTAGTGGGTTTGGACGAAACGCGGAGCCTTCCCGAACGTGCCCGAGACTTCCTTTTCAAGTACGGCAGCCGGGAAAACGTCCTGGTGCTCGATGGAACTGAACTCGACCTCAGTGGTATGTCCGAACACATCAAACCCTATCTCGTGCCCTTGGTCTTCTTCGACACGCTTTGGCGTTTTGCCTACGAGCTGGCCGCCCTGCGCGGCCGGCCAATGCTTGAGGGCCGGCGCTACATGAAGAAGCTCACCGACTATTAGTTCCGCCGCGCTCTGCAGCCATCCAACAACTCCCAGCCCGGCTTCTGCGAAGAAGGATTTCTCCATGACTGCATCACCAAAGCCGCGCCATGTCGTTGTTATCGGCGCGGGCATCTTCGGCATCTCTTCCGCGTTGCACCTTGCTCGTCTTGGCCTTGATGTAACGCTTGTCAACGACGGCGCGCCAGCCAACGGTGCATCCGGCCGTTCACTTTCCTGGCTGAACTCAGCGCGACGTGCGGACACTGCCTACCACCGCTTGAGGCTTGCAGGCATCGACCGTTATCGGACCCTGGCCGCCACAAGGCCGGAAACGGAATCGTGGCTTCGCTTTGACGGCGGCCTCACCTGGGATGCGGATGACGAGACGAACCAGATCGCGTCCGTCTGCCAGCTGGAGCAGGATATTGGTTATGACGCGCTTCTGCTCGGCCCTGCCGAAGTCGGTGCAGTGGTGCCCGGCGTCAACGCGAGCGCAATTACCCCCCAGGGCGCCATCTTCAATCCTGGCGAAGGATGGGTTGACCTGCCGTCTTTGATCAGTCTGCTGCTCAATGAGTTCCGCTCCCGTGGCGGCAAGTTTGTTCGGGACGCTGGACGCGTCCGGATAGATGCCACAGGTGGTCGCGCGCGTGGCGTCGTCACTGCCGACGGTGTGCCGGTAAAGGCGGATGCAGTGGTCCTTGCGGTCGGGCCAGCGACGCCTATCATGCTCGCAGACATCGGAGTTCGTGTCCCCGACGCCACGCCAATTTCACTTCTCTTGAAGACCAAGCCGATCAAGACCGAGCTCCGTGCCGTGCTGAATACGCCCCGCGTGGCGGTTCGCCCGACGCCGGATGGCGCACTTGTTTTGGATTCGGCGTGGTCGGAGGAAGAAGTCGTGGTCAACTCTGACGGAACCTACACCGTGCACGACAAGACCGTCAAAGGACTGCTCGAGGAGGCTAGTGCGGTGCTCGAGGGCAATCCGCGGCTCCAACTCGCTGCCTATGCAGTTGGCCCGAAGCCCATCCCCGGCGACGGCGAGCCAGTGCTTGGCTGCGTCGAGACCGTTGCCGGACTTCACGTCGCCTTCAGCCACAGCGGCGCCACGCTTGGATTGATCGTCGGCGAATTGCTTGCCAAAGAAATCGCCTCTGGCAATCCGCATCCCATGCTTGCAACGTTCCGCCCTAATCGTTTCAGCTGAAAGGGCAATTTGGGGCAAGGCCGAACTATCCAGATGGGTCGCGGGCCTGGGGAAGAGCGGCGTGATCAGGTTGTCGTGCTACGGCAACAGAGACGGCGAGAGATCGGCGCTGCGCGTCCAAGCGCGAACGCTCGAAGAAGAATGCCCCGCAAACTATGGTCAGATAGCCACTCGCGATCCACTGGAGTGCGCTAACCGCGACAAGTTGCGCAAGCTTCCGCCCGCAAAATCAGACACTGCGCATAATCAGAAGCCGTTGCCCCAGGCGATTTCACCTTGTCAAGAGACGGCCCGCCTTGCGGCGTGCGAGGGGTCGGCAATGACTTGACCAAGCCTTGACCAAGGGTCAGGATTGCGCCTATCGTCGCGTGCAAGAGCGATTGTCGAGCAATCCACACTCAGCTCGGCAATGAACACGGCTCACCACGTTGACCCGACGCGCGCAAGGACAGGAAATGACCATCACGGTGAAAGTTGGCGAGGCCAAAACGCATCTCTCGGAACTGCTTTCAAGGGTAGAAGCCGGCGAGGAGGTGATTATTTCGCGCGGCAATGATCCCATCGCTAAACTGTCGCGGATTCAACGCCGCAACGATGTCGAAGCCGTGATCGAAGAGATCAGCGCTGCCCGCGCCCGCGCCAAGCCCGTGACGCAGGACGAAATTCGGGCCTGGCGCGATGAAGGGCGCCGCGCTTGATGGCGATCATCGTCTGATGCCTTTCGTTGTCGACCTTTCCGTGGCGGCTGCCTGGATTCTTCCTGATGAAGACAGCGAGGCGGCGGCCGCCCTGATGCGACGATTGCCGGGAGCAACGGCGCCTGTCCCTTCCCTGTTCTGGCACGAGGCGCGTAACGTCGCATTGATGGCCGAGCGGCGTGGCCGCATCGCGGCGGGCGAAGCTGCCACCACCATGGCACGGCTGCGCCGATTGCCGCTGGAGGACGCCGGCGGCGGGTCGGACGGCGCAGTGCTGAGATTAGCGGCTTCGCACGGGCTCAGCGCCTATGACGCCGCCTATCTGGCGCTGGCAATCGAAACCGAGTTGCCGCTGGCCACCCTCGATCGGAAGCTCGCACTTGCCGCACGCCGCCAGGGAGTCCAAATTCTCGGGCCGCTCGCGAATGGCAATTGACCTCTTCGCTCGGCCACCTGCCTATGTTATTCGACGTGCAGAAGTCTTTGACGCTCTCAATTCCGTGCTGCCTCTGGACCACCGCGACTTTCTCGCCGAAGAAACCCGAGAAGATCGCAGGTAGACCGCACCAAGAGTCTCTACCTTGTTGGAATCAGATGCAGTGCAGACTTCCCGCCCTTCACGGCCGCCGCTGACAGCTTGCGGTCAAAGCTGGCAAGTTGGCCGCCGCGCGCCTTGGCAAGCGCGAGAAGGTAGGTAGCCGTCACCTGCGCCGAGGTCAGGATTTTGGCTGCATCAATGTCGCCGGAGCCAACCAGGCTCACATCGTCGGGCCAGAAGCTGTGCCCGTGCAGGGTCCGCAACTTGGTAACGATTCGCGCAACAACAGCTGGTGAGCCGGGAGAATTGGGATATCTTTGGTTGCCGACGATGCGCAGGACGCCGTTTTCGGTGACGGGACACGTAGCCCATGCGGAGTTTACCGGTCTCTTCGAACCAGCCATGCGCGTCGTCATGGGCGACGTGGCCAGGATCTATCAGTGCGATCAGCACATTCGAGCAGGAGCGTCACGGCAGTTCGTCTCGCAAGGCATTGACCGTCTCAAGCGTGACAGGAGGTGCATCCGGCCGACGCGACAGTAGAGGAATCCCGTTGCGCTCGCCGCCGGCTTGAGGCCGACGCAGCGAGCGCCGGGCGAGATCGGTGATGACCTCGCCGAGGCTGCGATCCTGCTGCCGGGCGATGGCCTTGGCTGCAACCAGGACATCGTCATCGATCGCCAGTGTGGTTCTCATGTTGCCCTGCTTGGTGCGCATCAAACATCACGCATCATATAGAATAGCGACGTCGGATACTCAACCGGTGCGAATAGCCGGCGGACTTGGCGTGGAACGCGTTTTGTGCCGGAAGGATTGTCGCTTCACGGCTTCAACCTTTGTATGCGACGAGAACTGCGCCCGCTGCAATCAGTGAAACGCCAAGCCAGTTCGGCAGGGACAATTGTTCACGGAGGAACCCACTCCGAATACCGTGTCAAGCGCGCCGCTTAGCCTGGCGTCACCGAGCAACTCCCCCCATAATGCAGCATCAGGGCTGCGGTCACATATCTTGATTGTGTTTGCTGACGTCAGCCAGATCCAGCCACGTCGACAACGGCCTTGATCAGACCGGACTTCTGCTGCGCCCAGATTGCGATGTCGCGTGGGCTGTCGCGCAGGGTGGTGCGATGGGTGACGAGTCGGTCGATTGGTATTTTTCCAGCGCGGATCGAGGCAATGACGTGCTGGAAATCGCCACGCGTCGCGTTGCGACTGCCGATCAGCATCATTTCCCGCTTGTGGAACTCTGGATCTGAGAAGGTTATGTCGTCCGGCACGACGCTGACCATCACCATGACGCCACCATGGGCAACATAGGCAAAGGCAGACTGCATCGAACGGCTGTTCCCCGTGGCGTCGAAGACGACGTCGAAACCTGCTCCCGCAGTTCGCTCCGCTATCGTTTCGACGATCGATCCCTTCGACCCGTCGATCACCAGGAAGCCCAATTGTCTTGCGGCAAAGGCCAGCCGCTCGGCATCGACGTCCATGACGGTCACGTTGAGTTGCGCTATGCGCGCAAAAAGCGCGGTGCCAAGGCCGATCGGCCCGGCGCCGATAACCAAGGTGCGAATGCCCGGCCCCGCCATGGATCTGCGCACCGCGTGAGCACCGATGGCCAGAAACTCGACCGTGGCAGCCTCGACCGGTGACAGGCCGGCCGCTGGTATCAAGTTCTGCGCCGGCACGAGAACCTGCTCGCTCATGGCACCGTCACGGTGCACGCCAAGCACCTCGATCGACATGCAGCAGTTCGGCTTTCCCTGGCGGCAGGCGGCACAATTTCCGCAGGCAAAATAGGGGTTGACGAGGATTTGCTCTCCAACCGACAGGTCCACCGGCGCGTTGATTGCCGCGATTGTTCCCGAAACCTCATGGCCCATGACGCGCGGATAGGCGAGATAAGGATGCCTGCCCTCGAAGATGTGGTAGTCGGTTCCACATATCCCGACATAGGCGACATTGATCAGTGCCCAGCCTTCGGGCGGAGTGCCTGGTGCCTGCTGCTCCTCAAACATCAGCCTGGCCGGCTCAGCGCATCGCACGACTTTGATGGTGGGGCCCATGACTATAATTCACCCCCTTGCTAAGCTGGAGTCCGAAGTGGTCGGGGGGGGGGGGCCCCCCCCCCCCCGGGGGGGGGCCCGCGCCGAAGGCACCACAAGTGCGGCGAGCACGGCCGCACCGACCCCCTCCGGCGGCTGCGCCGCCACCTCCCCCACAAGGGGGGAGATCGGCCAATCGCCGAAGATCCTCTTCTACGTCGC
>NZ_JAMYRK010000051.1:0-43976 GCF_040321335.1 Mesorhizobium sp. M0437 | reverse complement strand
CTTGAACTCTTCCGCCCGGACGCATCTTCGTCGCGCCAAAGCTCACCACAACGTGAGCCAGCCGGCTACGTTCCTCAGCCGGGGCTTCGGTCCAAATCCCAGAGCGTCTCGCTTGGGACCTAAGTCTGACCAGCTTGGGCGCGCTGAGGCCATGCCGAGCGGGGACGGTCGCCGGCTCGAAGAGAGGGTTCAGGATGCTATCGCAGACCCAAAAAGCTCAAAATGGCGATTACGATCACGATCGCGCCGACCAGCCAGATAATGTTGTTCATCATTGCACTCCTTCGCCTCCGGGCGGGGCGCACGCCGGGGCGAAGCCCGCCACGCAAGTGGAACATTAGATGCGGCTAAAGGTTCCTCGCGGGCCTCGCTGTCGAAAGAGCCACCGCACCAGTCGGCACGGCGGGCGACGCAGAGTTTTACCCCGGTGGTGGCGCAGCAGACGGCGTTGCGCCCAAGGCTCAGCTGATGCTTCGGGACCAGTCATCTACCTGGCGCTCTGCCTCTTCCTTGGCGATGCCATATCGCTCCTGGATACGTCCCAAAAGCCGGTCCCGGTTGCCCTCGATGCGATCAAGATCGTCGTCGGTGAGGTCACCCCACTGCTCCTTCGCCTTGCCTTTGAACTGCGTCCATTTTCCCTTGATTTGATCCCAGTTCATATGTTCCTCCTTGCTTGCGCGCCAGCTCGCGTTGTTGAAAGCCACCTTTCAGGAGAAACCGCTCAGGCGATAGGCTCGGTTGATGCCAACAAAAACTGGGTTGCCAATGCCCTTGCTACAAGCCCGGAAGCCTACGCAACGCATCGAGGAGATCGGGAGGACGGCCCGGGGGCTTTGGAACTCGCCTTAATCCGGCAACAGGATCTGAAGCTTTACGTCCGCGGGCCGGGCTTCGACTGCGCGGTTGAAGGCGTTGATGGAATCTTCGAAGGGGAAGGTCGCCGAAATGAGTGGCTTTAGGTCGACCCGGCCCGACCCCATCAGCGCGATTGCCCGCTCATATTGGTGGGCATATCGGAATACCGTTTCGATGCGAACTTCCTTGGTCGAGGCGGTGGCGACATCGAATGCGATCGGCGCCACCGGCAGGCCGACCACCACTACCGCGCCACCGGGCCGCGGCAGATCGAGCAGGGTCTCCCATGCCTTGGACGAGCCCGAGCATTCAAACACCACGTCGGCGCCCCAGCCATCGGTCAGGCGCTTTACCTCCGCCGCCAGGTTCCTGTCGCGGACGTTGATCGGGATCACGCCTTGATAGCCGCCGGCGATGTCGAGCTTGGGTTGGGCGAGATCTGCAACAACGGCGCGGGCGCAGCCGCCGGCGAGCGCCGCGATCGCCACCATCGTGCCGATTGGCCCTGCGCCAATCACCACCGCCGTGTCGCCCGGCGCGATCTTTGCTTTGGCAGCCGCCTGCATGCCGACAGCGAAGGGCTCCACCATGGCGCCTTCGGCGAAGCTGACATTGTCGGGCAGTTTGAAAGTGTAGTTGGCGGGGTGGACGACATAGGGCGTCAGCACGCCGTGGATCGGCGGCGTTGCCCAGAACCTGACCGCTGGATCGATGTTGTAGAGGCCGAGCCGGCTCGCCCGCGAATTGGGATCGGGGATACCCGGCTCCATGCAGACGCGGTCGCCGACCTTCAGATGCTCGACGCCTTCCCCCGTTTCGGAGACGGTGCCGGCGGCTTCATGGCCCAAGACCATCGGCGCTTCGACCACGAATGGGCCGATGCGGCCATGCGTATAGTAGTGCACGTCGGAGCCGCAAATGCCCACCGTATGGATCTTGATGCGAACTTCGCCCGGGCCGACGGTCTGTGGCAGATCGATGTCACGCAGCTTGAGTTCGTGCTGGCGTTCGAGGACAAGGGCGCGCACGTTCGACATCGACGTAGTCTCCTCTAAAATTTATTGTAGGGGCCTTCGTGACCTTACTTGCACTCGGCGCGTTCATCATAGCCGCTCGTTCACGGCTTCAAAATCCAGCTCGGAAAACAGGGGTATTGCCTGATTCCGACTATCCGTACCAACTTCCTGGCCAAAGGACTTTGAAGGCCGGCCATGCCGCTGCCGAATGCCCTCGGCGGAGTTCGCCCCGAGACTCCCCACTCCCCAGCCTCCAAGCCAGCAGGCCGGCATCGGTCAGTCATCAACAGGGGTCCAGCAGGTGCGCGATACCCGACGCTACATGCCATGGAACGCTTGCCCAATCCGCTTCTGGTCGATGCGGCCCACCAGGTGAAATGTCCGCCATCTTTTTTTTGGCGCCAGAAGTTCCCGGTTCGCTTCCGGCCCATAATGCTGCCCGGGCGGCAATGCGCTTCATTAACGTCATTCTCCATCCGAAGCGCTCAGGCCGGAAGCTGCGGTGCGTAAGACGCCGGGTCATTGCCCGCCGCGGATAAGTTTGCAGCTGGACGATATTGGCCAGCCGGGCGATCCCAGCATTTGGCGTTGCTTCGGCGAGTCAATACTGAGCCTGCGCTTACGCGCCATCCTTCTCGACAAGACCAACGGCTGGACCCGATCGAGTGCAGACGGGTTCAGTTGGTGCTGGTTGTGGCGGTGAACCCGCACTGCTTCTGTTCCATATCGATCTGCTTCGTGATGCGGATGGCGTTCTGTGCGTAGGCCTCCGTCACGGAGCCACTATTCACAGTCTTGTCCTTCAGCGGGCTCACGCCTGCGCAGAGGTGGAAAACATGCGGCTCGCTGGACTTCGCGGCTCCGTTTTCGGGCGCGATCCAGTAGACGACATCCTGACCGGCGGGGTGGCTCGCGTCCCGCGTCGCCGCCGCCACGGCGGCGGTGTCCGTTGCAATCGCCTGCGCCTGAGCGGCGACATCGGGCGAACAGGCCGTGGTGGGCTGCCCCGACTTGATCTGGGCTGCGCATGCGTTCATATCCTGGGTGTACTGTTCGACCGACGGGGGTTTGAAACTGATCCCCATGACCGTCGCGAGCACGGCCAGCGCGGCGCCGACGCCGCCGGCAACCTTCTTGGTCCGCGGATCCATGTTCTTGTCAGTGAGGATCAGGAAAACCAGCGGGAGGAAGGCAATCAGCGTGATGATTGCGCCGAGCTGGTTTTGGAAGAAGAACCTGGCCGCGTCGGATGCACGAGCCGGATCGTGTCTGTTGGCCGCCTTCCATAGCAAGTTGCCGGCGATTGCGAAAATCGCGATGCCGACCAGAAGGCCGATGACCAGCGGCAGGTGTCCCTGGTCGAACTTGTTCTGGCGAAGCAGCATAATTCCGTAGATCTCGCCGCCAATGGCGACGACCCACGAGAGTGCGGCGAAAAGGCGAAGACGTGTGGCGGAGGACTTCTGGCCCTGCGTCGCTTGCCAATCCTTGGTAACGTCTGGCTTGTTGTCGGTCATTGACCAGATCCCCTGATATCGACACTTCTGCCGGCGGCGTTAGACCAGAAGGCCAACCCGCCCTGCGCAGCGTCATTGAACGAGCGTCACCTGCCTTAGCGACACGGCAAAAATGTGAGCGCCACGGCAGGCCTCATCTCCATTCATGATTCATATTGCGCATGAGTGAATCCGTCCATACCCACGCAGGCAGACGCCTATGCGGCGATGGCTTCGTTCTTGTTAATCTCTGGCTCGAACTTGACGCTCCCTTCCCTCGCTTCCCGGCGGCGGTCGCGCCATTCCCGACACCAGCCGAAGCGAAGTGACGAGCCATTTTTAACGAGACAGTTCTAACGAGACAAACATTGCGGCAAGATCGACGCGGATAGCGGCCGTGGTGTTGGCTTGCATGCTGACCTCCAGGTGATGTTTGGCGACTTCGCTCTGGCAGAGCGCTGGTCGCGATTCAGTCGCCGCATGGACGCCAAGCTTGGCCCCGACCATTTGCATAATAATGCAGATTTGCATTGCCTTATCGCGATGAACAGGAATGTTTAACATGACAACGTTGACAGTGACGACAAGGGGACAGGTGACGTTCCGCAAGGACGTGCTGCAACATCTGGGCATCAAACCGGGCGAGAAGATCGAACTTGATCTGCTGCCCGACGGTCGGGCGGAATTGAGGGCGGCACGGGCAAAGGGGTCGTTCCGGGACCTCCACGGGTTCCTCAGAGGCAAGACGAACGGCCGGGTGCTCAGCATCGAGGAGATCAACGAGGCAATGGCGGAAGCGGGCGCTGTGGCCGGGTCCGGCGAGGAATGAGGGTTACGCCCGACACGAATGTGCTGCTGCGCACCTATGTCGTCGATGATGAGGGGCAGGCGGCCATTGCCGTGGACCTGCTGGCCAAAGCGGACGTCGTGGCCGTGAGCGTGAAGGCCTTGTGCGAGTTCCCAGGGCTCTGGCCCGGCGGTACCAGACAGAGCGCGAAAATTTGCCGCAGCGATCCGGGCGTTGCTGAACACCGCGAGTGGTTGTCGTCAACCGGCCGGCAGTTGAGGCAGGGCTGTCAGTCCTCGATGCCGGCGGCGATTTCGCGGACGGCGTGATCGCTTTTGACGGCGGCTGGCTTGGCAGGGATAGGCAGGTAGCCGTACAGCTTGCGGAGTTGCGACAATCTCGGACCAAAGGCAACAGGCGAAAAGATGAACAAAATTGATACTTTGATCCACCGAAGAGCTGACGATCGCCGGAAGACCGCGCAAGCCTGTGTAGCGCGTATTCTTCGGAACGCCAAAGCCCGCGGCGTCGATATCTCTGTTGTCGGATCCCTGGCGAAAAACCGTTTCCGCGTCCACTCGGACGTAGATGTTCTGGTGCACGGACGCACTAATCCCGCGCGCCGGGCCGTGGTAGAGCGCTTGGTCGCAGACCAGCTTCGTGGAACGAACATTCCTTATGACCTGATCTTTGCCTCAGACGTTTCGTCCGAACGAGTGCAGGAATTGCTTAATGATAGCGTTTAAGCATCCGGCATTCGCAAAACTGTCGCCAAAATCGACTGCGCTGCGAAGGAACTGCAGCAAATCTAGGAATATCTGGCGGCTCATCGGAGTGAGCTGTCACATGGCGAATGGGGCGCGGTCCACAATGTCTACAACGGCATCGAGGACACGCACGACAGTGATGGCGGCGGCGACGGCTCAGGAGGCCGGGCATCAGGTGGTCGCTGAACCAATGGCTCAGTCGTGCGCGCCGGAAGAGATTCTGCGGGCGTTGACCCCTGAGAATTGTCGGCTGGTGGCGCTGATCCATCGGTATCGACCGCAAAGCATCACGGAACTGTGCAGATTGGCGGCGCGTCCGCAGCCGAACGTATCCCGCTCCTTGGCGGCCCTTGAGCGGGCGGGAATTGTCTCAATGGCGGGCGCCAGGCCGAAGAGACCCGAACTCGCCGTGCAACGAGTCACGATCGATCTCGCTGAGCTTAGAATGGCCGATGCGAGGTCGACGATTCGTGGAGACAAACCGCCGGACCATCATCTTTGCTGCGCGATGGGTGACAGGGCAAAAGTCGATCAGTGGGTTGCGAAACCGCCGCTGACCACGCTTGGCAAGTATTGGACGTGAAGCCGCATTTGCGCAGAGTTCGGCGTCCTGGAAGCATCGCCGATGCCTGCGCAGTGACTGCGTCGTTGTTATAGCCAGCATCGCCAACAATCGCCCAGCCTGGCCCGTATCGCTTGCTCGCAACGCTGCGCCAGCGAGTGGCCTCTCGCGCCTTGCTGCGCCAAGACGGTCGGCGAAGGCAGGCCATCCCGGCTCCGATCAAGAGCCCCGCGCGCCAGCCGGCCCACCAAGGTTGCCGCGATCTCCCTTGATGTCGTAGAGCCTAAGGTCGGCGGTTAAAATTGATGGAGAAGAATATATGCCAGAGCACCTGAAACTGGTCTCGACTGCCAAGTCGCATGGCGGCGCCCAGCATGTTTACTCTCATCTTTCGACGAGCTGCTCGTGCGAAATGACGTTTGCCATTTTCGTGCCTCCGCAGGCACGGGAAAGCCGTTGCCCCGTGGTGTGGTACCTCTCCGGACTCACCTGCACCCATGCGAATGTAATGGAAAAAGGTGAATACAGACGTATTGCCGCCGAACTTGGCCTGATCGTCGTCTGTCCCGACACCAGCCCGCGTGGTGCCGACATTCCGGATGAAAAGGACAATTGGCAGTTCGGCAGCGGCGCCGGTTTCTACCTTGACGCGACGCAAGAGCCGTATGCCAAGAACTATCGCATGTATTCCTATATCGTCGAGGAGCTGCCAGCCGTGATCGGGCGCGAATTTCCCGCCGATATGGCGCGCCAGTCGATCTTCGGCCATTCGATGGGCGGGCATGGCGCGCTGACGATCGCACTGAACAATCCCGGGCGTTTCAGAAGTTGCTCGGCCTTTGCGCCGATCGTGCAGCCAAGCACAGCCGGCTGGTCGAAGCCGGCTTTCGAAAAATATCTCGGCCTGGATGAGGCCTCGTGGCGGCGCTACGATGCAACTTCGCTCATCGAGGATGGGCACCGTTTCCCGGAATTCCTGGTCGATCAGGGAACGTCAGACGGTTTCCTCCAGGAGGGCCTCAGGCCTTGGCTGCTCGAAGACGCCTGCTCCAAGGCAGGCATTCCGTTGAAATTGCGGATGCAGGACGAATACGATCACTCCTATTTTTTCATTTCGACATTCATGCATGACCATATGACGTGGCATGCCGAACGGCTTTCACGAGGGTAGGCCGTAGGAATTGGTCGGCAGTCAGGCGGGCTCGGTGACGACGCCGATGCGCCGGTAGACGAATGGTTCGTCCTTCGAAGGAACCGTCGCAGCGCGCTGGGCCTCGTCGATCAGCATTGCCATGCGCGCATGGATCGGCGATTTCGCGCAAGCCGGGTCCGTCGCGGCGGCATCGCCGGCGATTGCCATCGCCTGGCAGCGACAGCCGCCCCAGTCGATCTCGCGCCGCTCACAGTTGCGGCAGGGCTCCTGCATCCAGTCTGTGCCTCGAAAGGCATTAAATGCCGGCGAATCGGTCCAGATCGCGGCCAGGCTGCGTGTTCCAAAACGCTCGAAACCGAGCGACGGGATGGTCTGGGCGGCATGGCATGGCAGTACGGTGCCGTCCGGCGTCACCATGAAGGCGTCGCGCGCCCAGCCGCCCATGCACGGCTTGGGATAGATGGCGAAATAATCCGGCGTGACGAAATCTATGTTTATGATGCCGGTGAGCCGTTCGCGTGCCGCCGCGACGATCTCCGCCTGGCGGTCGACGGCAGCACGCTCGGGCATGAGTTGATCGCGATTGGTCAGCGCCCAGCCGGCGTACTGCACGTTGGCGATCTCGAGACGCTCCGCACCCAGCGAAAGGGCCAGATCGATGAATTCCGGTACCTCCTCGATATTGTGGCGATGGATCGGCGCGTTGATGGTAAGCGGCAAGCCGGCCGCGCGAGCGCGGCGTGCCGTTTCCAGCTTCTTTTCGTGGCTGCCCCTGTGATTGCCGATGCGCTCGGTGGTCGCCGGCCGTGCGCCTTGAAAGCTCAGTTGCAGATGGTCGAGCCCGGCTTCGGCAAATGCCTCGATGCGGCCATCCGCAATGCCGACGCCGGCGGTGATCAGGTTGGTGTAGACGCCCCGCGCCGAAAGCCCGGCGATCAATTGCTCGAGATCGCGACGCAGCGTCGGTTCACCGCCGGACAGATGCACCTGGATAACGCCAAGGTCGGCCGCCTGCGAGAACAAGTCGAGCCAGCTCTGCGTGTCGAGTTCGCGATTGGCCTTCAGCAACTCGAGCGGATTGGAGCAATAGGGGCATTGCAGCGGGCAGCGATGCGTCAGTTCCGCCAGCATGCCGATCGGGGGGAGAGGGGGCTCGCTCATAGCTTCACCAGCAGCTTGTCCGACCATTCCTGCAGGAAGGCGACGACATCGGCCGCCACAGCCTCCCGTTCGGCATCATAATCTGCGGCAAGGCCGGCAATGATGTGGCCGACCGTGGACCGTCCGTCGCAGCGGCGCAATATGTCGAGGCTTATGTCGTTTGGCCAGAACACCTTTTCGGGCGACAGCACGGCGAACGCCTGGCGCACGGGGTCATGCTGTATGCGCACGTGCTTCGGCAGCGATGGAACCGACTGCAGCGACACCATGGCTCTTTCGCGCAGTGCCATCATTGGGCTGCCTCCGGACGGAAGGCGCCGGGCGGGATATTGCCCGGCTCGCCATAGGCGTGTTGAAGCGCGTCGAGCATGGCCCAGAGTATATCGCATTTGAACACCAGTGCATCGATCGCCTGCTGCTGGCGTTCCGCCGCGTCGGCATGTTCGAGCACATAGGCGAGGGCGAAGTCGGCGTCGCGCGAGGCCTGTTCGGGCCGTCGGGTGAAATAGGCCAGCGTGTCCTCGGTGATATAGTCGTATCTGGCCAGCATCGCGGGTACCCGCTCGCCGATGATGAGCGGCGAGAACATCTCGGTCAGCGACGACGCGACCGCCTCCAGCAGGGTCCGGTTCGTGCAAAAGGAGAGGTAAGCGCCAACCGCAAAACGCGTCGCCGGCAGGGCCAGCCTCTCGCTCTTCACCGCGTCGGCATCGAGACCGAGCGAGGTCGCCAGGTGCAACCAGCGCGCAATACCGCCGCTCCAGCCGTCCTCGCCGTCATGATCCTCGATGCGTTTGCGCCAGGCGGCGCGAAACGCCGGATCCTCGGCATGCGCGAGGATCATGGCGTCCTTGCGCGGAATGACCGCCTGATAGCAATAGCGGTTCAGCGCCCAGGCCTGCATCTCGGTCCTCGACAGCGCACCGCTGGTCATCCTGTGATGGAAAGGATGGCGGTTGTGATAGCGCTCGGCACCGACCTGCCGCAGCACTGCTTCGAGCTCGCTTGAGGACAGGCCGTTGCTGGCCGCGTCGTGGAAATCACTCAAAGTTCTATCTCCATCCCGTCGCGGGCCACTTCCCAGCCAGCCGCTTCGACGGCTGCATGCTCGGCAGAATTCTCGTCCAGAACAGGATTGGTGTTGTTGATGTGGACGAAGACACGGCGGCCGATCCTCACATCGGCCAAGCCGGCGATCGACCCCGCGTCTCCCGACATTGCCAGATGCCCCATGCGTGCACCGGTCTTTTGGCCGACGCCGGCAGCAATCATCTCGTCGTCGGTGAAGACCGTGCCGTCGAACAGAAGGCATGCGGCATCGGCCAGACGCGTGCGCAGGGTCGCATCGATGCGGGCGCAGCCGGGGATGTAGAAGCCGGAGCCGCGACTGCCGGCACCGGCGATACGGACGCCAATCGTGTCGCCGGCATCGGAGCTGAAATTGGCATCCGGCTGGCCTCTTTCTTCGAGATAGAGGGCTATCTTCCCGGGCACGGGAAAGCTCTCGACAGCCACCCCGGTGTCGTGGCCGTCTGCGTCGCAGATCGACAGCTCTTGCGCCGGCGGCAAGATGCGTCGCGGCACGAGCGCCGGATCGAGGACATTGAAAATCGAATTCGCCTTCAGCGTCGCCAGAACCTGTGTCGTTGCATAGATAGCGAAAGGCTGCCGCTCACGCAGGCTGAGCAGGCCGGCGACATGATCGACATCGGCATTGGTCAGCACCACCGCGCGAATAGGCGTCGAGCGCAGCGGCGCATCGTGCGCGGGCTGCAATTCAGGCGTTGCCGCGATCTGCTGGCGAATGTCGGGCGAGGCGTTGAACAGAACCCACCCGAGGCCATCCGCCGACGCGGCGACACTCGATTGGGTTCGTGAATGCACACCAGCTACCCCGGTGCGAGCCGCACGGCTCAGACGATAATTGCAGTTCCATTGCGGAAAGCCGCCGCCGGCCGCCGATCCGATGATTCTCAAGCGCATGAAAACGCCCGCCCCGCGGCTTCTCTGACCAGCAGCCAATTTGCAGCCGCAAAAAACGGCCCGCCCGCCTTGCGCGCCTCAAACTCTTTCACGAAAATCCCATACGGCAAGGGGATGCGTGCCCCTGTTGCCAGGGACACGCACCTCTGCGGCCTACTTCTTGGGAGTAATTTCAGCAGGCAGATAGCGCGAAATTTCAAAGCCCGCAGCAACCTGGCACATGGTCGGTTTTGTCCAGCTCTTCTTCATAGCATTTCTCCTCTTTTACCAGCCCGAAGGGGCCGATCCGGTGGTTAGCCAACCATTGCAGGGCACCGAAGCAATGGCTCGTCCATCACGTTCTCAAAATGGACAAATGAACACAAGGTTTTGAAAGGCCGAAAAACAAAAAAGTATCGAAAGTAGCTGTAGTCTTCTCTTCAATTGTTCATCGCGTAGGTTTTTCCTCCTCCTGACCCATCCCAACTATTGCGTAATCGGATTGTCGTGCTCGTCGATCAGCGGCACATTGTAACCCAGCAGGAGCTTGGTGATCTCCGCCTGGTTTTCCCTGATCACCCGGTTTAGCGTCCGTTTCCATTCCTGGTCGGACGGACGTACACCCATGGTAATGCGGTAGGACATGCGCGAGCCGGTTTTTTCCTTCAACAGCGGAACAATGGTGACATCGGCTCCGAGTTCCCTGGCATAGTAGCCAGCCATCGGCCCCCACAGGACCGCCGCGTCGATCTTGCCGGCGAGCATGTCCTTGATCATGACCTCCCCCATGGAAGGCGTGACGCGCGTATCCACCGCCAGCGGGTAGATCTTGGCGGTCCGCAGAAGCTTGTTGGCGGCCATGTTGGCGGTTGGCGGCGTGCTTTCGACGACGCCGATTCTCTTGCCGGAAAGTTTCGGGTCTTCGATCGTCTCGATGCCTTCCATGCCGTTGCCTTTGGGGTATACGAGCACATAGGCGGAGCGGTAGTAGGCGTTGGTGTTCTGCACCAGTTCATCGCCTTGGGCGTAGCCCATGATGATGTCGCATCGATTGGCCCCCAGCGTATTGCGCACAAAGCCGGTGACAGTGGGAAACCACGTGTAAGCGACTGATTTCCGCCCCGTCTTCTTGGCAACCAGTTCAGCCAGCTTGTTTTCGAAGCCTTGGCCGTTCTTGTCGGTAAAGGGCATGTTCGAGGGATCTGCGCAGACGCGCAGAATGTCGGGATCGACCAGTTCGCCCGCAGCGCCAAGCCCGGCATTTTGCGCCAGAACATTCGACGGCAGCAAGGCGAGCGCGCCGAGGATCGGCAGAACGACACGCAGCTTCGATGCAGTGCAGCCGGTCATATCATCCACCCATGCAGGATGCTTCGGCATCCTTGGCTGCCTGAGCCTTGTTTTCATGCTTCGGCGGCCTGCCGCGGGGTGCCGCGCCATCGGCGCGCGCGCGCAGATAGACGTAGAGATCGTCCAGGTAACAATAGACGTTCTTGTTGTCGCCAAAGGCGGGCATGACGTTTTCCTTGCCGCCGCCGACATTCTTGCGGCCCTCGGCGACGATCGACAGGAACGTGGCGTAATCCATGGTCTTCAGGCTATTAGCCAGGGCAGGCGCATAGCTCGAACCTGTGGCGTCCTGTCCGTGACAGACATGGCAATCTGAGTGATACCGGCGGTACCCGCTGAAGGTGTACCAATCGACGGTTCCGTTTTCGATCTTGTAGGTCGGATTTCCGTCCGCATCTAAATATTTGCCTCCTTCTTGCTTCACCGCCTTGGCTTTCTCCATGCTGTCTTCGGCCCGTACCAGACTTGAGCTGGCCAGAGGCAGCAGGACCAGGGCGAGAGCGGAAACTGCAATGCGAACGATCATTCAGGCTCTTCCTTCGTTTGCCAGAAACCCTGGCTGCCGTCGTGCAGCGGCATTGATCGGAGTTGGGTGCGCGGCGCAATCGAGAGCCCGGTTCCCGGCTTCGGGGTGACCCGGGCTCTCGTTTTCGAACCTAGCCGTGAGGCTCTTCCCGGTTATCAGTCCGGGAGGCCGAAGACGGTGAGCTGGCCGCCCAGCGTCGTATAGTCGGCAAGGGCCGCATAACCGCCGACGGCACCCAGACCGGCGGTTCCAACGACCGCGGCCTGATCGCCCTGCGCACGGCCCTGATCAACGGCGCCATGCCAGGCGGCGGCGTTATCGGGCGAAAGCAGCCCACCTGCCAGACCGATACCGGCCCATCCACCGACGCCGGACAGAACGGCGACGTACTGCTTGCCGTCATGCTCGTAGGTCGTGATGTTGCCGATGATGCCGGACGGGGTCTTGAACTTGTAGAGTTCCTTGCCGTCCTTATCGACCGCCTTGATGTAGCCTTCGAGGGTACCGTAGAAGACGACGTCGCCATCTGTCGCCAATGCGCCCGACCACACCGAGAACTGCTCGGGCTTCGACCAGACGATCTCACCCTTGGCTGCATCCCAGGCAATGAAGTTGCCCATGTTACCGTCACCGCCGGGCGCCGCATACATCGACACGGTGGCGCCCACATAGGGCTGACCGGCGGTGTAGCTCACTTTGTAAGGCTCATAGTCCATGCAGACATGGTTGGTCGGCACGTAGAACAACCCGGTCTTCGGCGAGTAGGCGGCCGGCTGCTGGTCCTTGGTTCCAAGCGCGGCCGGGCAGATACCGGTCGAGTTGGTGTCTTCGCCGTTCTGCTGGGTCGAATACTTGGCCACGACCTGCGGGCGGCCATACTGGTCGCTCTTGGGATCCATGTTGACTTCCGTCGCCCAGTTCACTGCCGGATCGTATTTCTTGGCGACGAGAAGTTCGCCGGTGGCTCGATCCATTGTGTAGGCAAAGCCGTTGCGGTCGAAATGCACCAGCACGTCGTGCTTGGCGCCGTTGACCTCCATGCCATCGACGAGAATCATCTCGTTGATGCCGTCATAGTCCCACTCATCATGCGGGGTCATTTGGTAGAGCCATTTGGCAACACCGGTATCCGCATCGCGAGCCATGATTGTCATGGACCAGCGATTGTCACCGGGGCGCTGGACCGGGTTCCACGTCGAGGGATTGCCGGTGCCGTAATAGACCAGGTTCAGCTTGGGATCATAGGAATACCATCCCCATGTCGTGCCGCCGCCCGTCTTCCACTGTTCGCCTTCCCAGGTGTTCGTGCCGGAATCCTTTCCGACAGGCTTGCCGAGATGGGTCGTCTTCTCGGGATCGAGAAGGGTGTCTGCATCAGGACCTTCCGAATAGGCTTTCCAGGCGAGCTTGCCGTCTTTCAGATTGTAGGCGGCCAGCCAGCCGCGAACACCGAATTCAGCACCGGAGACGCCCACGAGCACCTTGTCCTTGATGACTACGGGTGCCGACGTGCCGGATTCGCCCTTTCCGCCGTCGGTCTGGTCTCCGTTCTTGACAGACCAGACGACCTTGCCGGTCTTGGCATCGAGCGCGACGACGGTGGTGTCGGCCTGGTTGAGAATGATCTTGCCGTCGCCATAGGCAACACCGCGATTGACCGTGTCGCAGCACATGATCGGAATGACGTTCGTGTCCTGCTTGGGCTCGTATTTCCACAGGATCTTGCCGTCATTCTTGAGGTCCAGAGCATAGACGTTGTTTGGGAAAGGCGTGTGGACATACATCACGTCGCCGATGACCAGCGGCCCGCCTTCGTGACCGCGCAGCACGCCGGTGGAAAAGCTCCATTTGACCTGCAGGTTCTTCACATTGTCGGCAGTGATCTGGTTGAGTTTGGAATAGCGGGTGTTGGCGTAGTCACCCGTCTGCATCGCCCAGTTCTTCGCATCCGATGCGAGCTTTGCAAGGTCTTCATTGGCCGAAGCCGTATAGGCAGCGCCGAGCGATAAAAACGCCGCGGTCGTCAGAATGTAAGTAGTTTTCGCAAGTACACGCATCCAAAATCCTCCCGGGTTCGCAGTGAAGAATCGACCGTCAAGCCCCACAAGGGCTTGCCCAAGCAATTCATGTTGGGAAGTTATTTTCCGGCAGCTGTCACGACCTACCCCGAAGCAGAGGGCACCGTTACCGCCCGCCCCCCTTGGTCTTCGAAAGACTGCCGCCGCTCCCTGATGACGGTGGCGCTCTTGAAGCCGGAAACAGGAAAAAGCTATGTCATCGTAAAAGGCCAGGCAAGCAAAAACCTACAATGGGTCGCTGCGCTGCAATATCGATATGGTGCAATGCAATATTTAGAAACAATTGAAATAAGAACCGTATGAACAACTAATAAGAGGATGACCGCCAGCCGCGATATATATAGCAAACATATTGTTCGGGTATTCTCGAGGTGATACACATTTGACTTTATTTCGGTATATTCTGCGGTGCACCTCCGAGTAAGTATGCGTCCTTATCGCTCGCTGCCGATAGTGAGCGAAGCATGAAATGAACGCATGAAGGAGGGTGCGCAGCGGGTCATGAAGCGGGCTCTTGTCGGTCGATAGGGCATTCCTCCTTTGGTCCTATACGCAGGCCATGGGAGCTTGACTGGCTTTGCGGCACGTCGCCAATTGGAGCGATGACCCCGTCTGGATGCATGGTGTCCAGGCCAACTGGAGGTTCCTCATGATAAGGTCTGTTGGATCTCTCACCTTGCCGGTGGCCTTTGCGGCGACGCTGGCCTTTGCGAACTCGGCCAACGCCGCGGGAGACTACCCGACGGCAACGATTGCCGACTACGTGCTCGGCTGCATGCAAACAAATGGCCAGACACGTCAGGCGCTTGAAAGCTGTTCCTGCTCGATCGATGTTATCGCCTCGATCCTTCCTTACGATCACTATGAGAGGGCGGAGACCTTCAAAAGCATGTCGCTGACGACAGGGGAGGCGGCAGGTTTGTTTCGCGAAAGCGCGCCAGCGAAGGCGGCGCGCACGGAACTGAAACGCGCGCAGGCTGAAGCCGACGTACGTTGCTTTTAGTCAGGCGGAACAGGCACGCGTGGCCGTGCGCCTCACAGTCCCGCCGTTTCCATCGGCCATTGGCTGCGAAATACCTTGCCATCCGCGTTCGAGCCGTAAGGCGATCAGGCCACACCCGGAAATTTTTGCTGGAATGACCGCAAAAGGTCGCTCATCACCTGTGGATTGCGATGCTGCCGCGGCACTCTTACGTCGAACATGCCGAGCACGTGGGCTGGGCGCTGCGCAAGCACGATGATGCGGTCCGACAGCATCAGTGCCTCGCGCAGATTGTGCGTTACCATCAAGGCGGTCGTGGGCCGCGCCGACCAGACGGTCAAAAGCAATTGCCGAAGCCGCTCGGCGGTCTGTTCGTCGAGGGAGGCAAAGGGTTCGTCCAGGAAAAGCACCGCCGGTTCGGTGGCGAAAGCCCTGGCAAGCGCTGCCCTGCGCGCAAGGCCGAGCGAAAGCTCCGCCGGATAGAGCGAGCGCATGCCGGCGAGGCCGAGAGTGTCAAACAGTTCGTCGAGACTCTTCGCTCTTAGGCTTTTCGGCAGCGCCAGCCTGACATTCTGCTCCACCGTCCGCCATGGCAGCAAAGTGGGCTCCTGGAACACGGCGGCGATGCGGTTCGAGCCGCCTTGCGGCAGTTGGAAAGAGCCGGAAAAGTCTTTGTCCAGTCCAAGCAGGATGCGCAACGTCGTGGTCTTGCCGCAGCCCGACGGCCCAAGCAGACAAGCGAATTCGCCCTGCCGGACCTCGAAGGACAGACCCTGAAGCGCCGTGATCGACACGCCTTGCGCGGACCTGAAGGTCTTTTCGGCGATGTCGACCCTAAGCGGGACGGCGGCGCCAACGGGTTGCATGTCGTTCAATGGGCTGCACCAGGAGAAGTTCGATGACAAGCATCACCGCCACGAAAGCCAGCGTGTACGCAAGAATGGCGGCGACGTCGAAGAGCTGGAAATAGAGATAGATCTGGAAACCGACGCCATTGGAGCGGCCGAGCAGTTCGACCACCAGGACGATCTTCCATATGAGGGCGATGCCGGACCGCGAGGCCGCGGCAAAATAGGGCTGCAGTTGCGGCAGCAGGACATGGCGGACGCGCTCGAGTGGGGCGAAGCGGTAGACGGCGGCCATTTCGGCATAACGCGGATCAAACGCCCTGGCGCCTTCGCGCATCGTCACCACGACATTCGGGATCTTGTTCACGGCAACTGCGCCAATCGCCGCCGCCTCGTTGAGGCCGAACCAGATATAGGCGAGCACGATGACCACCAGCGCGGGAATGTTGAGAAACAGGACCACCCATGGACTGAAGAACCGGTCCGCACCGCGGTAGCTGCCGAGGATGACGCCGATGACCGAGCCGATAATCATTGCGACGACGTACGCCGCAGCAACCCGTCCGAGCGTCGCGCCAAGGTGATAAAAAAGGTCGCCGCTCGCCGCTTCCCTGAGCAGCACCTGCCAGACCTGCCCTGGTGAGGGGAAAGCTCGGCTTTGCCACAGATTGGCCGCGAGGCTCCACAGCAGGCAAAGTCCCAGCAGGGAAACCGCTACCGTCAGCACCGGTGTCAGCGCCGTCGCAAAGCCGGATGGACGCGACTTGTCTTCCGTTGCGGTCATTTCGCGAGTTCCGGCCAGAACGTGCCGGGCGCCATCTCGGGCGCCCTGCCAACCAGCTTCTCGCCGCCTATCGCGGCCAGCACGTGATAGAGTTTGCCCGCATCGGCCGCTTCTTCGGCGACCGGCCGTCTGGGGATGCCCTGGCGATAGCGGTCGCGCAGTTTTTCCAGCTCCTTGCCTTCTGCGCGAATGAGCGGCGCCAGGCGCAGCCATTCATCATCGGATTTGGCCAGCAAGTCCTTGGCCTGCTTGGATGCCTTCAAGAAGCCCCGGGCGGCATCCGGATCGTCGCTCGCCCATTGGTCGTGGAAGACGTAGCCGAGTGCCGACACGGGGCCCGAGGCACCAAGCGCTTTCGTCGCGTCATCCGCACCGATCAACCGACGAAAGCCATTGGCCTCGAGCCGGGCGCAGAAATGCCAGAAATTGAGCACGGCATCGAGTTCGCCCTGCATCGCCTTTTCAGAAATCAGCGGCGGCGCGCCAAAGACGACGTCACAGGCTGTCGGCAGCTCGAGGCCGTGCTCGCGTCTGGCCAGCGCCTGGACCAGCAGCCAGCTCTTGTCGAGCGGGCCGCCGGCGACACCGATTTTCTTTCCCTTGAGGTCGGCGAGCGTCCGGATCGGCGATTCCTGCTTCACCATGATTGCCCCCACGGCGGTCGAATAGGGGGCCAATGTAAGGTCGCCGCCCTCGGAGCGCTGGCGCGAGACCCACAGCCAGTCGGTCACGATCATGTCGATCGCGCCGGCCAGCAGCGCGACGTTGGTCGCATCCTCCCCGGCGAAGTAGACAATCTCCAGATCGATCCTGTTGGCCTCGTCGAGCTTGTGGCGTTTCAGCGTATCGAGTTCCCAGCTCACGGTGCCGAACTTCAGGACACCAATTCGGACCTTGGCGGCCGCAAAGACAGCAACCGGCCTTGAGGCGAGGATGGCCGCCAGAGCCGCCAAGCGCAGCGTCGTACGCCGCGAAATCATCATGGCGTCTCCTCTTTCAGGGCCGTCGACGAACCAGGAATGTCGATCAAATCGCTCGTTCCTTGCTCGGAACGGCACATTTCCAGCGCACGACCTTGAGACTCGGATGTTCCTGAGACCATTTTGCGATCTCGGCGGGCGCCAGGAACATGCATTGGAACAGAGAGCCGCGGCTCTCGAAATAGAGATGTTCATCTCGGCAATTGCCCGGATTGGCGCTAAGGCACACCGTTAATATGAGATCGACCATGTCCATTTGGCACTTGTCGTCGCCTGCGCGGCGAACTCTCCAGAGTTCGTGCTTTGGAGTTGCGCGGATTCCTGAAGGTGCCCAAACAGCAAACCGGTTGGAGTGAGGCTACGCGTTCGGCCAACAGGCGTCAATGATGTGGACCGCGTGTCGCTACACACTTCCCGTCGCGCAGTCGGGAAACGAAACAGGACCTTTGTACGATTGACTTCCCTCATCGGCAGTCTAGCTTTTCGAGGTGTGCAGGTCCTGTCAGTCCGGGGAGGAAGGACGAATGGTTCGCTCTCCCGCTTTAAAACGAATGCCGGCGATCAAGGCATCGACACGCGTAAAGTGTCCCGGGCACTCACACGATCAATGAGGAAATGCCATGCGCGCAGTCGCTTTTTTCGCCGCCGTGTCCGTCGCCACCTTTGTCACTACCCAGTCTCAGGCACAGGATGCCGCGGCGGGTGAGAAGGTCTTCGCCAAATGCAAGGTCTGCCACGTCGCAGACAAGGACCAGAACAAGGTCGGCCCGTCCTTGAACGGCATTATCGGCCGAACGGCCGGGACGCATCCGGGGTTCAGCTATTCCAAGGCCATGACCGAGGCCGGCAAGTCCGGCGTCACATGGGATGAGGCCACGCTGACGACCTACCTTCGCGATCCCAAGGCGATGGTCAAAGGAACCAAGATGGCGTTTGTCGGCCTCAAGAAAGACGAGGACATCGCCAACGTCATTGCTTATCTGAAACAATTCTCAAAATAACACGGTACCGCCGGCCGTTGGACTGCGCTCGGCCGGCGTTGGCTGGGCTACGCTTGGGGTCACGCAGCGTCTTGCAGCCTCTGCATCGCGGACGGCAGATCGAACAGGCTGTCGCAAACGAGGTCGGCGCCAAGCTCTTCAACGGGAATTTGGCTGTATCCGCCACGCAGCAGAATGACTGCCATGCCGGCGGCGCGGGCGGCGGCCACGTCGGCGCTGCTGTCTCCGACCATCAGCGTGTCACGAGGTTCGACCTGAAGCAGGTCGAGCGCCAGCAACAGCGCGTCTGGCGCCGGTTTCAAGTATGTCACCGCGTCTCCGCCGACGATCGCGCCGAGATATTCCGTCAGCCGAAAATGCAGCAGGATTTCGCGCGCCGCCAGCTGCGGCTTGTTGGTCACCACGGCCATGGCTATTCCGCTCAAATGCAAGTGCGTGAGAACCTCCCTGACGCCAGGCATCAGCCCCGTGCGGCCGGTCAGATGCCTGCGATAGATCGGCGCCATGACGCGGTTGGCCTCATCGAGCGCGCTGCCGAGGAGCGGCGTGCCGGAAGCCGCGAAGGCGCGTTCGACCAGTTTCCTGATGCCGCCGCCGATCATGGCCTTGACCTGATCCAGCCGCAGCGGCGGCAGATCGTGGCCGGCCAGCAATTCGTTGACGGCGGCCGCTATATCAGGCGCCGAATCGACCAGTGTGCCGTCGAGGTCGAACAGGATCGCCTTGGGCGAGCGAAACGGCCTGACTGCGCCGACGTTCATGCAGCATCCTTCCACTTGATCGAACAGCCGATCGAAGCGATCTGGTCAAGCGGTCCGTCGCCGGTTCGGGCAACCTGCTTCATCGCCTCGAACAGGTCGCGCCTCAGCCTGGGCGATTCGGCGTCGCGTCGCGACGCGTCCAGCCGGCCGCGGTATTGCAGCGTCAACTCGCTGTTGAGCCCGAAGAAATCCGGGGTGCAAACGGCTCCGTAGGCACGCGCCACCGTCTGGTGCTCGTCATGGAGATAGGGGAAAGTGAGGCCGTTCGTCCTGGCGAAGAGCTTCATGTTGTCGAAGGAATCATCTGGATAGGCGTCGCTATCATTGGAGTTGATCGCGACAAAGCCGATGCCTTCGGCCTTGAGGTCATTGGCGTCGCGCACCATGCGTGAAATCACCGCCTTCACATAGGGACAGTGGTTGCAGATGAAGGCCACCACCAGCCCGTTCGGGCCGGCGTGGCTTAAGATCGAATGCGATGTGCCGTCGACGCTTGGCGAAACGGCGTCGATGGCTCGCCAGCCGAAATCGCAGACAGGTGGGATTGCCGCCAAGGTTTCCTCCGATGAAATGTTTGCCCTCCGATGAAAGGGTTTACGCCGCTTTCCGGATCGCCCCGTCGGCCGCCTGCCTGATGGCGCCGATATTGGCGCGATAGGCCGCCTCGGTGCCGCCCTTAAAGATGGCCGAGCCGGCGACCAGCACATTGGCGCCGGCCGCGGTGACCAGCGGAGCGGTTTCGGGCGTGATGCCGCCGTCGATCTCTATGTCGATCGGACGATGGCCGACCAGCGCCTTGACCCGCCTGACCTTGTCGACGACCGCCGCGATGAAGGCCTGGCCGCCGAAGCCCGGATTGACCGTCATCAGAAGCACCAGATCGAGCCGGTCAAGTACATATTCGATGACGCTTTCCGGCGTTGACGGGTTCAGCGACACGCCGGCCTTCTTGCCGAGATTCCTGATTGCCTGCAGCGAACGGTCGAGATGCGGTCCGGCCTCGGCATGCACCGTAATGATGTCGCAGCCGGCATCGGCGAAGGCGCCGAGATAGGCGTCGGCCGGCGCGATCATCAGGTGGCAGTCGAAGACCTTGTCCGTTCGATTACGGATCGCCTTGACCACCGGCGGACCGAAGGTGATGTTGGGCACGAAATGGCCATCCATCACATCGAGATGGATCCAATCGGCACCCGCCCGGACGACCGCTTCGACCTCGTCGCCGAGCCGCGAGAAGTCCGCGGAAAGCACCGAGGGCGCGATGATTGTCTTGCTATCCATGGTCGTCGGCTCCCATTCTGTCGTCCGTTTCCGGTCGCTGCACACCAATCGCCGTCATCTTGTCAGCGCGCCTTCGTCTCCGGTTCGCCTTCGAGCTTACCTTCCGCGAACACGCGGCTGCCGCGAATATCGGATTCCTCGATGGTGATAAGATCGATTTTCGTCAACGCCCGGTCGCGCGATGCGAAAAGCCGGCCGGCCTGGCGAAGCCGCGCCCGGTCGAGGCTATTGCGAACGGAGCGGGCGTTGGAGAAATGCGGCAGCCGCATGCGGATCGGGAGATACTCTTCGAGCGCCTTGGCCGCCGCTTCGCTGAGACGGTAATTCTGTTCCGCCAGCATGATCTCGGCGATTGATTTGAGTTCGCTGACGCCGTAGTCCGGAAAATCGAGGTGATGGGCGATGCGCGAGCGCATGCCGGGATTGCTGTCGAAGAAGCGGTCCATCTTGTCCTTGTAGCCGGCAAGAATCACAACCAGATCGTCACGGTTGTTTTCCATGCATTGCAGCAGGATTTCGATCGATTCCTGGCCGTAGTCGCGTTCGTTCTCGGGCTTGTAGAGATAGTAGGCCTCGTCGATGAAAAGCACCCCGCCCATGGCGCGCTTGATCACTTCGCGGGTTTTGGGCGCGGTGTGGCCCACATACTGGCCGACGAGATCGTCGCGCGTCACCGCGACCATGTGGCCTTCGCGGACATAGCCGAGACGATGCAGGATTTCGGCCATTCTGAGCGCCACGGTGGTCTTTCCGGTACCGGGATTCCCCGTAAAGTTCATGTGCAGCGTCGGCGCGCCCGAGGTCAGCCCGAACTTGCGGCGAAGCCGGTCGACCAGAAGCAGCGCCGCGATCTCGCGGATGCGGGTCTTGACGGGCTTCAGGCCGACGAGTTCGCGGTCGAGCTTGTCCATCACCTCATCGATGTTGGACGCCTCGAACTCGGCCTGTAGATCAACCGATTCGCCCTGCGCGGCAGCGCTCTTTGCTATCGCGTCCAGCATGGTTCGCCTAGCTCCGTTCGCCTTCGGGCCTGTCGGTCGCATAAGGCACGATCGAATAGCCCTGACTGCGGCCGTCACGCTCTTGGCGCAGCAGCCGGAACCCGGGTTCATTGGGTGGCCGGTTGACGATGAATGACATGCGCGGTGCTTCCCAGCCCTTGGTCGAATCGAAGGCGGTGACGCGGACATACATGTTGGGCATAGCTTTCCGGCAATTGTCGACTTCAAGCAGGATGCCCGCCGGGTCCCTCAGGTCGAACATCGGGTTGCCGTACATTTCCCAATAGGTGTTTCGCGGGTGTGGATCGTCCGTGTACTCGACGCTGACCGCCCAGTGGTTTTTCAGTGCGTATTTGATCTGCGCCGAAATCTGCTCATCGGTTAGCTCGGGCAGGAACGAAAACTGTCCCTGCGTGACCTTGTTTCCGGGATTGGTCATCATGGCGACGGTTCCTTTCGTCTAGAAGCTCGGCGTTGCGGTTGGCACAAAGTCGGCCGTGTCGGTCGATTCGTAGTTGAAGGTGACGTCCTTCCACGTCTCCAGGGCCGCCTTGAGCGGCGTGCACCATCTGGCCGCCTGTTCGAGGATTTTGGTCCCTTCGCGCAGATAGTCGCGGCCCTCGTTGCGGGCGAGGATCATCGCCTCCAACGCGACGCGATTGGCCGTCGCGCCGGCCTGGATGCCGTCCGGATGGCCGATCGTGCCGCCGCCGAACTGCAGGATGACGTCCTCGCCGAGATAATGGATCAACTGGTGCATCTGGCCGGCATGGATGCCGCCGGAGGCGACGGGCATCACCTTGTTGAGCGAGGCCCAGTCCTGATCGAAGAACAGCCCGGTTTCGAGGTTCTGCGGCGTGCGCTCCTCGCGCAGCGTGTCATAAAACCCCTTGATCATAAGCGGGTCGCCTTCCAGCTTGCCGACCACCGTGCCGGCATGGATGTGATCGACGCCGGCCATCCGCATCCATTTGCAGATGACGCGAAAATTCATGCCGTGGTTCTTCTGGCGCGAATAGGTCGAGTTGCCGGCCCGGTGGAGGTGCAGGATCATGTCGTTGCGGCGTGCCCACTTGGCCATCGACTGGATCGCCGTGTAGCCAATGACGAGGTCGATCATGACGATGCAGGAGCCAAGCTGTTTTGCAAATTCGGCGCGCTCGTACATGTCCTCCATCGTGCCGGCGGTGACGTTGAGATAATGGCCCTTGACTTCGCCGGTGGCGGCCGACGCCTTGTTCACAGCCTCCATGCAGTAGAGGAAGCGGTCGCGCCAATGCATGAAGGGCTGTGAGTTGATGTTCTCGTCGTCCTTGACGAAGTCGAGGCCACCCTTCAGCGCCTCGTAGACGACGCGGCCGTAGTTGCGGCCGGACAGGCCAAGCTTCGGCTTCGTCGTCGCGCCGAGCAGCGGCCGGCCGAACTTGTCGAGCCGCTCGCGTTCCACCACGATGCCGGTCGCCGGGCCCTGGAAGGTCTTGAGGTAAGCCACCGGGATGCGCATGTCCTCGAGCCGCAAGGCCTTGACGGCCTTGAAGCCGAACACGTTGCCGATGATCGATGCAGTCAGGTTGGCGATGGAGCCGGGCTCGAACAGGTCGAGGTCGTAGGCGATATAGGCGAAGTACTGTTGCTCGATCCTGGTGCCTGGACCTGTGTTCGGCACCGGCTCGGATTTGAATGCCTTGGCGCGGTAGAGCTCGCAGGCGGTCAGCCTGTCGGTCCACACCACGGTCCATGTCGCGGTAGAGGATTCGCCGGCGATGGCGGCGGCCGCCTCCTCGTGGTCGACGCCGGGCTGCGGCGTGATCCGAAACATGGCGATCAGGTCGGTCTCCTTGGGCCGGTAGTCCGGCTCCCAGTAGCCCATCTTCTTGTAGGGGATGACGCCCGACCTGTAGCGTTCCTTGCCTTCCTTGAGCGTGCCTGCTGAGGGCGTGTCGATTTTGTTCATGGCAGGTCTCCTGTTTGCCGCTCAGGCGGCTTTCGCGGTTGCGATATGGGGGTCGAGCTTTCCTGCGGCGTAACGTTTCGCCATCTCATCCATGGCGATCACCCTGATCTTCGACGCGTGGCCTGCGGTGCCGAAGCGTTCGAAGCGATCGCGGCAAAGGTCGCGCAGCGCGTCCATGGCGGGTTTCAGGAATTTACGCGGATCGAATTCGCGCGGATCCTCCGTCGCAACGCGGCGGAACTGCCCGGCCATGGCCATTCGGCAATCGGTGTCGATGTTGACCTTGCGCACGCCGTAGCGGATGCCGCGCTCGATTTCCTCGACCGGGACGCCAAAGGTCTGGGGCATCTCGCCGCCATAGTTGTTGATGATATCCTGCAGTTCCTGCGGCACGGAGGAAGACCCGTGCATGACCAGATGCGTGTTGGGCAGCTTTTCGTGAATCGCCTCTATCACCTGCATGGCCAGGATGCCGCCGTCAGGCTTGCGGCTGAATTTATAGGCGCCGTGGGAGGTACCGCAGGCGATCGCCAGCGCGTCGACCCGGGTGGCGGTGACGAAGTCGACCGCCTGATCGGGATCGGTCAAAAGCTGGTCATGGGAAAGCGCACCTTCGGCGCCGTGCCCGTCCTCGGCCTCGCCCTGGCCGGTCTCCAGCGAGCCGAGCACGCCGAGCTCGCCTTCGACCGAAGCGCCGACCCAATGCGCCATGCGTGCGACACGTTCGGTGATGGCGACGTTGTAATCGTAGCTCGCCGGTGTCTTGGCATCCGCCATCAGCGATCCGTCCATCATCACCGAGGTGAAGCCGTGGCGGATCGCCGACAGGCAGGTGGCTTCGTTATTGCCGTGATCCTGATGGATGCAGAGCGGAATGGCCGGATGGATTTCGGTCAACGCCTCCATCATTTTGGCCAGCATGATGTCATTGGCATAGGAACGGGCGCCGCGTGAGGCCTGGATGATAACCGGCGCATCGCAGGCCCTGGCGGCCTCCATGATGGCGAGGCCCTGTTCCATGTTGTTGATGTTGAAAGCCGGCACCCCGTAGCCGTGCTCGGCGGCATGGTCGAGAAGCTGGCGAAGGGTGATGCGGGCCATTGTCGGTTTCTCCTAGATGATGAGCTTCAGCGCCGCTGCCGCGACGGCTTCGGGCGTGATGTCGAAATGCCGGTAGAGATCCGGGGCAGGGGCGCTGGCGCCGAAACCGGCCATGCCGACGAAAGTGCCGGTGTCGCCGATCCAGCGGTCCCAGCCGAGCCGTGCTGCGGCTTCGATGGCAATGCGGGGCGCCGAGCCGAGGACGGCCTTGCGGGTGCCGGCGTCCTGCTCCTCGAAAAGCTCCCAGCACGGCATCGAGACAACCGCGGCGGCGACGCCGTGCTCGGTCTCCAGCCGTTCGGCGGCGGCAACCGCGATCTCGACCTCCGAGCCGGTGGCGATCAGCGTCAACGCGCGCTGCCCGACTGGCTCGCGCAGGATGTAGGCGCCCCGGCTCGACCGGTTCTCGTCGCTGTGTGGCTCGTCGCTAGGTGCTTGGCGCAGCATCGGCAGGTTCTGGCGCGAGAGCACCAGCACGCTCGGCCGCTTCTCGCTTCTCAGCGCCAGTTCCCAGCACTCCGCCGTTTCGATGATGTCGGCCGGGCGGAAGACGTTGAGGTTTGGCGTCGCCCGCAGCATCGCCAGGTGCTCGACCGGCTGGTGGGTCGGGCCGTCCTCGCCGAGACCGATGGAATCATGCGTCATCACATAGATGACGCGCTGGCCCATGAGCGCCGAGAGCCGCATCGCGCCGCGCGCGTAGTCGGCGAAGCACAGGAACGTGCCGCCATAAGGCACGAAGCCGCCATGCAGTGCGATGCCGTTCATGGCTGCGGCCATGCCGTGCTCGCGGATTCCATAGTGGATGTAGCGGCCGGCGTAGTCGCCCGGCGCGATGCGGTTCATACCCTTGGTGATCGTCAGGTTCGAATGCGTCAGATCGGCGGAGCCGCCGACGGTCAGTTCGGTTGCGCCATTGATCGCAGCGAGTGCCATTTCCGAGGCTTTTCGCGTTGCAACCTTGGTCGCCTTCCCGACATGCTCCTTGCGGAAAGCGTCGAGTGCTTCGAAGACCGCGTCGGGCAGGGCGCCGGCGACCGCGCTCTCGAAGGCCTGCCGCCGTGGTGAGGCGGCAAGCCGATTCTCCCAGGCGCGGCGTGCCGCTTGACCGCGGCCGGCAATCTCGCGCCAGGCGAAAAGGATATCGTCCGGCACCTCGAACGGCGCGAAGGCCCAGCCGATGTTTTCGCGCGTCGCGGCGATCTCCGCATCGCCCAGCGGCGCGCCATGGGTCTTTTCCGAACCACCCAGATTTGGCGCGCCCTTGCCGATCACCGTGCGGCAGGCGATCAGAGACGGCTGGTCCGATTGCTGCGCCGCTTCGATTGCCGCCGCAACGGTTTCGGTGTCGTGGCCGTCCACCGACTGGACATGCCATCCAGCGGCTTTGAACCGCGTCGGCTGGTCCATCGATGTCGACAGGGAAGTGGGCCCGTCGATCGAGATCGCATTGTCGTCCCAAAAGACGATCAGCCGGGAGAGCTTCAGGTGACCGGCAAGATCGATCGCCTCGTGGCTGATGCCTTCCTGCAGGCAGCCGTCGCCGGCGATTGCGTAGGTGAAATGGTCGACGAGATCGGCGCCGTGGCGGGCCGCCAGCATGCGCTCCGCCAGCGCCATGCCGACAGCGGTCGAAATGCCTTGTCCAAGCGGGCCGGTCGTCGTCTCGATGCCAAGCGCATGGCCATATTCCGGATGTCCGGCGGTGCGGCTGCCCAGCTGGCGAAACCGCTGCAATTCTTCGATAGGCATGTCTTCAAAGCCTAGCAGGTAATGCAGCGCATACTGCAGCATGGAGCCGTGCCCGGCTGAGAGCACGAAGCGGTCACGATCGGGCCAGTTGGGCGCCGACGGATCGATGTTGATGAAGCGGCTGAACAGCACCGTCGCGACATCGGCCATGCCCATCGGCATACCCGGATGACCGGAATTGGCCTTTTGGACGCTGTCCATCGCCAGTGCGCGAATGGCGTTGGCCATGTCGCGCTCCGAGACGGCGGCGACGGGCTTCAATGCTGCTGCCTGGCTGTTCATGGCGTCCTCCTCACGACACACGGTTCTTGCGTTCGATCAATTGCAGGATGAGCGGCGTCAGGATCAGCTGCATGGCAAGGTCGAGCTTGTTGCCGGGCACCACTATGGAATTCGGCCGCGACATGAACGAGTCGTGGATCATCGAAAGCAGGTAGGGGAAATCGATGCCGCGGGGATTGGCGAAGCGGATAACCAGCATCGATTCGTCGGGCGTCGGAATCCAGCGCGCGATGAATGGATTGGACGTGTCGACGATCGGCACGCGCTGGAAATTGATGGCGGTCTGCGAAAACTGCGGGACGATGTAGCGGACATAGTCCGGCATACGGCGCAGGATCACGTCCATCACCGCCTCGGTGGAATAGCCGCGCGTTGCGCGGTCGCGATGGATCTTCTGGATCCATTCGAGATTTATGACCGGCACCACGCCGATCTTGAGATCCGCGTGCCTGGCCAGGTTGATCTTGTCGGTGACGACGCAGCCATGCAGGCCCTCGTAGAAGAGCAGGTCGCTCGGCGGAAATTCGCGCCATTCGGTGAAATGTCCCGGCGGCGTGCCGTACTGCTTCTCCTCATCCTCATCATGGATGTAGGTGCGGGTCTTTCCGGTTCCCCGGCGGCCATATTCCTCGAATACCTCTTCGAGGATTGCCAGTTCATTGGCCTCGGCGTGGAAGTGGGTGAAGTTCGGATTGCCCGCCTTTTCCTCCTCGGCCACCTTCGCCTTCATCGTGGCTCGGTCGTAGCGATGGAAAGCATCGCCTTCGATGAAGGCGGCCCCGATGTTCTCGCGCCGGAAGATCAGTTCGAAGATGCGCTTGACAGAGGTAGTGCCTGCGCCCGACGACCCGGTGATGGTAATGATGGGGTGCTTTGCCGACATGGTCTTCAGGCCCTGAAAAGGCCGCGGCGGCTGAACAGCGGCGCGCGCTCGCCGATGGCACTCGGCTCGGTGTGGTAGCGGGTGATGCGCGCGACTTCCCGCGCCGATCCGAAAACCATGGGCACGCGCTGGTGCAGGCTCTCGGGTTCGATTTCGAGGATGCGGGCGATCGTGTCGGTGGCCGCACCGCCCGCCTGTTCGACGAGATAGGCGATCGGGTTTGCCTCATAGACGAGGCGAAGTCGCCCCTGCCTGTAGCCCTTGCGCTTGTCGCCTGGATACAGGAATACGCCGCCGCGCATCAATATGCGGTAGCAGTCCGCAACCAGGGAGGCGATCCAGCGCATGTTGAAGTCCTTCTCGCGTGGGCCTTCGGTGCCTTCGAGGCAGTCGTCGATGTAGAGCCGCACCGCCTCGTCCCAATGCCGGTAGTTGGCGGCGTTGATGGCGAACTCCTGGGTTCGCTGTGGGATGATCCGGCTCTCATAGGCCTGCACGAAGGTGCCGAGCCGGGTCGAGAGAACGAAGACATGGGTGCCGCTGCCGAGCGACAGAACCAGCGCCAGCTGCGGGCCGTAGATGAAGAAACCGGCGCCCAGCTGGTTCACCCCTGCCTGCAAAAACGAGGCGGCCGGATTCCCATCCGGCGCACCAATTGCAGGGAGGAGCGAGAAGACCGTTCCGATCGACACGTTGGTGTCGATGTTGGATGAGCCATCGAGCGGGTCGATGGCGATGGCAAGAGCCGCTTGCCTGTCGAGCAGCACCGGCTGCTCCAGTTCCTCGGAAGCGTAGAGCGCGACCGGAGCGTGGCGCATGGCGTCGAGGAAGATGTCATCGGCGAAGACATCGAGATCCTTCTGGATGTCACCGTCAGCATTGGCGCCGCGGGTTCCCGCAAAGGCGGTGCCGAGCACCCCTTGATTGATGGTGTTGCGGATTGTGGTGGCCGCCTGCGTCAGCTGACGGATGGTCGCTACGACGGCGGAGCGCAGTTCGTCCGGCTCGCCAAGATAGGAGTTCAGAAAAGCGTCGAGCGTTGCCGCTGGCATCGTAACCTCCCGATCCTGCCGCCTCTCCTCGGGTCGGCCGGATTGGGAAAGGAGAACAAACGACGCTGAATAAGTAAAATTCAATAACTTTACTCAAGCAGTAAAAAAATTTTAGTATGCCGTATGAGAAACCTCACGCTCAAGCAGTTCAAGACCGTTCAGGCAATCATCAGCCACGGAAAAATCGTCAGCGCGGCCAAGGTGTTAGGCCTGTCTCCTCCAGCGGTGACGATCCAGTTGCGGCAAGTGGAAGAGGAGTTCCAACTGGCCTTGTTCGACCGGACGTCGGACGGCATGCGTCCCACTGCCGCAGGTCTGGCCTTCGTCGAGACGGCACAGGCCATCGAGGAGCGGCTTCGTCTGCTCGAAGACAAGATGGATGCGATCAAGGGCGTGCGCGCCGGCAGCTTGCGGCTCGGCGTCGTTTCCACAGCCAAATATTTCGCGCCGCGGCTGATGGCCGCCTTCATGAAGGAACATCCAGATATCGACATGCGCCTTGCCATCGGCAACCGCGCCGAGACGATCGACAATCTGAAGAACCACGATATCGATATCGCGCTGATGGGACGCCCGGCCAAGGAAGTCCCGGTGCGTGCTTCGGTCTTCGGCGATCACCCGCTGGTCATCATCGCACCGCCCGATCACCCGCTGGCGTCGGCACGCGACATTTCCAAGGAGCGGATCGCCGAGGAGCATTTCCTCATTCGCGAGCCCGGCTCCGGCACGCGCATCTCACTGGAAATATTCCTGAGCGACGTGCCCGGCCGCATCGACGATCTCGGCGTCGAGATGGACTCGAACGAGACCATCAAGCAGGCGGTGATGGCCGGGCTCGGCATCGCCTTCATCTCTGCCCACACCATCGCTGCCGAAACCGAAGCCGGCCGGCTGGTTATCCTCGACGTTGTCGGCATGCCGATCCGCCGGCAATGGTTTTCGGTGATGCGCAGCGACCACGCGATCTCGCCGGCGATGGCGACCTTCCACGATTTTCTGATGCGCAAGGGCGCGATGTACCTGCCCCTGTTCGGAAAGCTCTATCCGCACGAGGAACTGAACAGTAGAGGTCGCGCGAGTTAGCCTAGTTCAACAAGTTTCGGTCGTAGTAGGGACGTGGCGTGCAAATACGGGAGAACGGCGGTGGCGCTGAGCGGCAGCTTCGACTCGACTAACCCCTAAGGCTCGAGTCATTTAGGATGGAAGTCCAAATGGGGCGACGCAACCGCTTGTCCGTATGGCTTAGCTGCGCATGAGCGGTCGCTAAAGCGATCAAGGCCGAGCGGCCGGAGTCAATCCGACTTGCCGAGAGCTTTCAGGATGAATCGGATCTGCTCGCGCAGGCCCGCTTCGGTGTCTTCGCCGTATTGGACGCAGTGCTCGATCAGGATCGGATGGAGGAACGGCGTGAACGCGGTGTGGACGGCACGCGCCGCCGTAGCGGAATCGTCGACATTGAATTCGCCCGATTCGATGCCCTCGCGGATAATGACCCCTAAGGTAGTTACCACGTGCTCGATATGCGCCTTGATGGTCGCCCAGTTCTCCTGCATGGCGGCGACAATCAGGTCGTGCATGCGCCTTTCCTTGACCAGCGTCATCTTCTTGTGATGGTGAACGGCGGTCAGTAGCTGACCCAATTTCTCCCCGGCCGACGCGTTCGTGCGCGCGATTGCGAGGGCGATGTCAGCTACCTCGTTCAAAGCTTTCCCGCAGATGGATTCTTTGATTGCGTCCCTTGAGGGGAAGAAGCGGTAGATGTTTGCCGTGCTCATGCTGAGTTCGGAGGCGATGTCGGCCACCGACGTTTTGTTGTAGCCGATGCGGCGAAAGTGCCCCTCCGCCACCTCCAGGATGCGCGCGCGCACCTCGTCGGGATCAGGTCGCATTCGGAGCGGACGATTCATGGATGTCTCCAGGACTGATGAAACGGATCTGCCGGGCTCGCCCTGGGCGATCATCTGTAAGCGGCAAGATCGTCCGGCTGGCCCTGCATATGTTCAGGCAAAACCGGCGGGCGAGAACTTGAACCGTCTTTTCCGACAACAGTGCCCTATTCGGCAGCCATCGCTGTTTGCAATTCCGGTTCCTCGGTCGAAACCTCATGGGCCACATCTGCGGTCGGCTTGATCCGGAACCACGCGGCATAGAGAGCGGGAAGGAAGAGCAGGATCAGCACCGTGCCGGCCGCCGTGCCGCCGATCAGCGTATAGGCCATCGATCCCCAGAACACGGAGTGCGTAAGGGGGATGAAAGCCAGCACGGCGGCAAGCGCCGTCAGGATCACCGGCCTCGTGCGTTGCACGGTGGCCTCAATGACGGCGTGATAGTCGTCAAGGCCGGCAGCACGGTTCTCCTTGATTTGTTCGGTCAGGATCAGGGTGTTGCGCATCAGGATGCCGGCCAGCCCTATCAGGCCCAGAATAGCGTTGAACCCGAAGGGCTGGTTGAAGGTGAGCAACATCGGCACGACGCCGACGAGCCCAAGCGGTGCGGTCAGCACGACCATGGCCATCGTCGAGAAGGATCGTACCTGCAGCATGATGACGATGAGCATGGCGGCGATCATGGCCGGGAAGATCTTGCCCAAAGCAGTGTTGGCCTTCTCAGCCTCCTCGATCGATCCCCCCATTTCAATGTTATAGCCGGCCGGAAGGGACGCGATCAGCGGCTGAAGGGCTTTCATGATCTGCTTTGAGACCTCCGGAGGCTGAGTCGCTTCGTTGATATCCGACCGGATCGTGACGACGGGCGTCCGGTCGCGGCGCTTCAGGATCGGCTCTTCAAGACGGATCTCCGAATGACCGATCTGGTCGAGCGGAATCTGGCGGCCGTCCCGGCTCATCAGCGAGAAATCCGCCAGACGCGCCGGATCCAGCCGCTCAGCCCCAGCGCTGCGCGCCACGATGGGGACATTGCGAATGTCCTCGCGGACCTGCGTGACAGGGATGCCGGTGAGGAGGAACTGGAGCTGCTGGCCTACTTCCGCCGGCGAGAGGCCGATGAGGTTCAGTCGATCCTGGTCAGGGATGAAGCGTAGTACGGGCGTGCGGTTGCCCCAGTCGCGGTTGGCCTGCCGCACGTCCGGGACGCCCCGCATGATATCGAGGGCCTTCTCGGAAATGCTATAGAGTTGCGCGGGATCAGGCCCCGTGACCCGGAACTCGACAGGGAACGGGGTATAGGGTCCGAACACAAGCTGGGTGACGCGGACATCGGCTTCCGGCGCGAGCCCCTGCGATACCGCCTCCCGGAGCCGGTGCTTCAGCGCCTCGCGCGCCTCCGCGTCCGGTGTCAGCACGACGATCTTGGCAAAGGCAGGATCAGGCAGTTCCGGTGCCATCGCGAAGAAGAAGCGCGGAGCGCCCTGACCGACGTAGCTCGTCACGATCTTGGCTTCGGGCTGGCCGTCCAGCCAGTGCTCCAGCTTCTCCACTGTGGCGGTCGTCGTCTCGATGCTGGTGCCTTCCGGCAGACGAACCTCGACCAGCACTTCGGGGCGATCGGATGTCGGGAAGAACTGCTGTTTCAGGCTGCCCATGCCGACAACCGAAAGTGCGAAGACGATGCCGACGACACCGCAGGTTACGAACTTGTGGCGCACGGCAAAGATGATGAGCCGGCGAAGGCGCCGATAGTTCGGTGTGTCGTATATGGCGTGAACGCCGCCTTCGACCGGTTTGATCGCGGGCAGCATCTTGACGCCAAGGTAGGGCGTGAAAACCACGGCGACGATCCAGGAGACGATGAGAGCGAACCCTACGACCCAGAAGATATTGCCGGCGTATTCGCCGGCCGTCGAGCGTGCGAAGCCCACGGGCAGGAACCCAGCGATCGTCACGAGCGTTCCCGACAGCATCGGCGCCGCGGTATGGCTCCAGGCATAGGCCGCCGCCTTGATGCGATCCATGCCCTCTTCCATCTTCACCACCATCACCTCGATGGCGATGATGGCGTCGTCCACGAGAAGACCGAGCGCCAGGATGAGGGCGCCGAGCGTGATGCGATCGAAGAACCGGCCGGTCTCCAGCATGATGAGGAACACGGCGGCAAGCGTCAGCGGGACGGCGGCCGCCACGACGATGCCGACGCGCCAGCCCATGCTGAGCAGGCTGATCAGCAGCACGACACCGAGCGCCATCGCGAACTTCAACATGAACTCGTCGACCGCCGAGGTGATGTTGACGGCCTGGTCGGACACCTTGTCGAGCGTTATCCCAAGCGGCAATGTTCGTGCGATGGCCGCCGTCCGGTCCTCCAGCGCCTTGCCGAGCGCGCGACCGTCCCAACCCTCCTGCATAACGGCCGCGAGCATGATGGTGGGCTCGCCCTGGCGTCGGATGAGATAGGTGGGAGGGTCCTCGTAGCCGCGGCGGACCTCGGCAACGTCGGAAAGCTTCAGCGTCCGCCCCCCGGCAACGATCGGCGTGTCGGCGATAGCCTGGACACTGTCATAAGCGCCGTTGAGCCTGATGAAGACCTGCGGCCCCTGAGTATCGATCGAGCCCGCCGGTGTGACGGTGTTCTGCCGCTGCAATGCGACGATGATATCCTGTGCGGACATGCCCAGCGTTGCCAGCTTGGCATAGGAGAACTCGACGAATATCTGTTCGGGGCGCTCACCGAGGATGTTGATCTTCTTGACGCCGGGCACGTGCAGGAGGTCCTGTCGAATTGCCTCGGCCTGCCTGGCCAGCTCACGCATCGGCATGCCTCTGGCCTTCAGCGCATAAAGGGCGAAGCTCACATCCGAATATTCGTCGTTGACGAAGGGGCCGTAGACGCCGGGCGGCAGGTTGCGGGCTTCATCCCCCAGCTTCTTGCGGGCTTGGTAAAACTCTTCCTGCACGACGGATGGCGGCGTGCTGTCCTTCAGCGTGACCGTCATATAGGCGTAGCCCGGCCGCGTGGTGGTCTCGACCCGATCGTACCAGGTGAGCTCCTGAAGCCGCTTCTCCAACGGCTCGGCGACAAGGTCCTGCATCTCGCGGGCCGTCGCGCCCGGCCATGCCGTCGTGACCGTCAGGGTCTTAATGGTGAAGTTGGGATCCTCCGCCCGCCCGAGCATAAGGAACGCGTAGGCGCCAGCCGCCACGAGCAGGAGGATGAAGAAGAGGGTGACGGCCCGTTCGCGAACGGCGATCGCTGAAAAATTGAGGTTCATCGTCAGTTGCTCCCGCTTTCGGAAGCAGGCCTGACGCGAGCGCCCTCCTGCAGAAGATGAGCGCCGAGCGAAACGACCGGATCTCCCATGTTCAGCCCGGAGATCACGGCGCTTTCGCTTGTCACACGAACAAGGCCGACAGGTCGGAAGTGTACGGTCGAGGTGGCGCGATCCAGGGCCCAAACGCCTGTTTTGCCGCCATCATCGAGCACGGCTCCGAGCGGCACCTGGACTTCCGGCTGGCTCGCCTGGCTTGTGATCCGGATAGTCACGGTCGCGCCAAGCGGTGCTGCCGCGGCCTCCCCGTCGAGCACATAGCGGGCCTCATAGGTACGGGTCTGGGGATCGGCGGCATCCGACAACTGCCGCAGATGCGCCGTATGGCGCCCATCGGCTGCATAAACGGCGGCCTCGGCCACAGAGCCGATCGCCGGCCGGATCGTTTCGGGAAGCGCGACCACCGCTTCACGAGGGCCGGCCTGGGCGATCCGAATCACTGTCTGACCGGCGGAGACGACCTGTCCCGGCTCGCCGATGGTTTCGACCACAGTTCCATCCGCGTCCGCCACCAGGACGGAATAGGCCGCTTCGTTTTCCGCGACTTTCGCTTCCGCTTCGGCGGCGGCGAGTTGTGCGGTCGCGGTGTCCAACGCGGCCTTCGCCTGCTCGTAGCGCTGCGGAGTTGCTGCCAATTCCTTCTTGACCAGAACGGCATAGCGCTTTTCGTCCGCGCTCGCCTGAACCAGCACAGCGCGTGCCGCGGCGACCGCATTGCGCTTGGCGGTGAGCGCGAGAGCCAGATCGGTGTCGTCGATCCGCAGAAGCGGTTGGCCCGCCTTGACCCGTTCACCGACGTTCACCAGGCGCTCGATGATCTTGCCGGGTACGCGAAAACCAAGATTGCTCTGCACCCGCGCGGCAATCGTGCCCGTGAAACCGCGTTCGGATCCAGCCACTGGCGCCGCCGTCACCAATCTGACGATCGGCGCTTCCTGCCTCGGATCCGCCACTGCGGTTGCCTGCATGCGAATGGGCAGCGTGACGAATGCGGCCACCCCTAACCCCGCGGCCAGGACGCTGCCCAGCCCAATGACAAGTCGCTTTTTCATGCCCATCGCCTCATGCCGAAATAGATTGCGTTCATTCTCTATGCTGTGTCCTGCGTCGACCGGCAGCGGCCGGCTGCGACCTGCGCGGCGAGTCAGTCCGGTAGCGCGTCGGCGCGCGGATGCTTGTCGGTCCCAGTCGCGACTGTCACCTCCTCGCCGGACCTCGAGAACGCGTAGAGAGAGCCCCGGTAGCCCGGCATGGAGAAGGCAACGGAATCGCGGTCGGCGAGGCCCATGACGACGCGCAGCGGATCGCCTCCGCCCTTGGGCGCGAAGGTGGCGGTGACCTCCAGGAGGTCGCCGTCGATTGGGACGTAATAGACCACCATGTCGAGGCGTCCGTTGTGCAGGCTGCCGGCTTCGATTGGGCGTCCGACGGTAGCTTCCTCGGCAAACGCTGGGGTCGCCAGAAACAGCGCGGTCAGGAGCGAAGCGCTCAGGATCTTGCGGATCATTTCGTTCTCCTTTTTAGATTGCATTCGCCATCTATATAGCAGATAGATTACGAATGCAATCTAAAAAAAGAGATCGACGATGCGTGTGAGTCGCATACAGGCCGCGGAAAACCGCGAAACCGCAATCAACGTGGCAAGCCGCCTTTTGCGGGAGCGTGGCTTTGACGGCATCGGCCTCAAGGATCTGATGAAGGGTGCCGGGCTGACCCAAGGCGCCTTTACAAGCATCGCATCAAAGGAGGACTTGGTGGCACAGGCGTCCAAGCGGGCGATGGAGAGTGCCAACCACCGATGGTCGGCCGCGACCGCGGCAAAATCCGAGGATCGGCTTGGCGCGGTGATCGCGTTCTACCGGGTAGATTCTGACATCTTGATCCGGTGAAACCTTAGTGGTTTTCTGTCCGCTGGTCGGATCCGTGGCGCTGTCGGGAAGACCACCGAGCAGGACGCCCGCCAGCACAACGCGGGTCTCGTTTTCATGCCCATCTCAGTGCGGCCAAGAGCGGAGCGGTCGGGTTTCTGCGGATCATCTCTCATCTTCTCTTGATAGATTGCGTTCGCCCTCTATATAAGATATAGATTACGAACACACGCTAAAAGGGAGATTACCGATGCGCGTAAGTCGAATTCAGGCTGCGGAAAACCGTGAAACCGTTATCAATGTGGCAAGCCGCCTTTTTCAGGAGCGTGGTTTTGACGGCATCGGCCTTAAGGATCTGATGAAGGGTGCCGGGCTGACCCAAGGCGCTTTTTACAAGCAGTTCGCGTCAAAGGAGGACCTGGCGGCGCAGGCGTCCAAACGGGCGATGGAGAGCGCCACCCACCGATGGTCGGCCGCGACTACGGCAAAACCCGAGGATCCGCTTGGCGCGGTGATCGCGTTCTACCTCAGCATGGACCATCGCGAAGAAAGGATGGACGGCTGCCCGATCGTGGCGCTCGGTTCGGATGCCGCCAGACAGGGCGTGGACGTGAGAGCGTCGTTCGAAGCCGGGATCAGGGCATATCTTGAGATGTTTGGTAGTTGGGTTGGCGAGGCCGACGGCGAGCGGCCCGGCGACAAGGCCATGGCCATTCTCTCGACAATGGTCGGTGCGGTGCTCCTTTCGCGCGTCGTCAACGACCCCGACCTCGCGCAGGCATTTCTGGATGCGGCGACAGAACAGGTTCGCGAAGCAGCCGGCGCTTGAACGGCGTGCGCAGCGCTGGCGGCGCACCCAAATTGATAGGAAAATAGATGCGACGGATTGTTGTCACAGGCATGGGAGCGGTCACGCCACTTGCTGCCGATGTCGAAGCGTCCTGGTCGCGTCTCCTGGCCGGCCGCTCGGGCATCCGGAGGCTTGCGGATGATGTGGTGTGCGACCTGCCGGCGAAGGTCGGCGGGGTGGTGCCCTCCACAGAAGAAGATCCGGACGCTGGTTTCGATCCGGAAGCCATCCTTCCGCCGAAGGACCAGCGCAAGGTAGACCGGTTCATTCTCTTTGCGCTGGCCGCGGCACAAGAGGCGCTCGCCCAAGCAAGATGGGTCCCCGTCTCGGAAGCGGATCGCTTGCGCACGGCCACGATCATCGCCTCGGGCGTCGGCGGGTTCCCGGCCATAACCGAGGCGGTGCGCACGGTCGACCGCCGCGGCGTCCGCCGTCTATCACCTTTTACGGTGCCGTCCTTCCTGGTGAACCTCGCGGCAGGCCACGTCTCGATCCGCTATGGCTTCAAAGGTCCGCTCGGTGCACCCGTGACGGCGTGCGCGGCCGGCATTCAGGCGATCGGCGATGCGGCTCGCCTGATCCGCGCCGACGAGGCCGATATTGCCGTGTGCGGCGGGACGGAAGCATGCATGAATCTTGTCAGCCTCGGTGGGTTTGCCGCGGCACGCTCTCTTTCGACGTCCTTCAATCACCGTCCTGATGAGGCCTCCCGACCGTTCGACAAGTCGCGGGACGGCTTCGTCATGGGCGAAGGAGCCGGCATGCTGGTCATCGAGGAATTGAGCCACGCGCTGGCGCGCGGCGCAAGACCGCTGGCCGAGCTTGTCGGCTACGGCACGACGGCGGATGCTCATCACGTCACCTCCGGTCCCGAGGACGGCGACGGTGCGCGCCGGGCCATGGAGATCGCAATCGCCCAAGCAGGGATTTCGCCCCGCGAGGTTCGTCATCTCAACGCCCATGCGACCTCCACGCCGGTGGGCGACCTGGGTGAGATCGAAGCGATCAAGAGCGTGTTCGGGCGCGATTTCGCGATAGCTGTCAGTGCAACGAAATCGGCGACCGGACACCTGCTCGGAGCCGCCGGCGGGCTCGGAGCAATCTTCGCAATCCTGGCGCTCAGGGATCAGATCGCACCGCCGACCCTCAATCTGAGCGCTCCCGATCCGGCCGGCGACGGGATCGATTTCGTCGCAAACCGGGCCCGGCCGATGGCGATGGGCTATGCAATCTCCAATGGCTTCGGCTTCGGAGGCGTTAATGCCAGCGCGCTGTTCCGGCGCTGGACGGATGATCTGGCCGGCGCGAGTGCCGGAGACGCTCATGATTGACGCCTTTCGCTCCGACCTGTCGCGCTTCTCCCACGCCAATCCAAAACGAAGAAAGAAGTGACCTCCATGAACAAGACCAATCTAGGCGTCGCCCTGGTGACGGGGGCATCCAGCGGTATCGGGCACACAACGGCCAAAGCCCTGCAGAACGCGGGCTTTCGCGTGTTCGGAACCAGCCGTCGCGCGGTCGTCGACCGATCCGATGGCATTACCATGCTGGCCTGTGACGTGACCGATGACACGTCCGTGGCGAAACTTGTCCAGGACGTGCTGGCCGAGACCGGGCGCATCGACCTGCTTGTCAATAATGCCGGCATTGGCCTGCTTGGTGGCGCGGAGGAGTCCTCGATGGCCCAGGCCAAGTCGTTGTTTGACGTGAACGTCTTTGGCGTTATGCGAGTAACCAAAGCGGTGTTGCCGACAATGCGCCGCCAAGGCAAGGGCAGAATCGTCAATTTGAGCTCGGTGCAGGGGTTCATTCCAGCTCCCTATTTCGCGCTTTATTCGTCGACCAAGCATGCCGTTGAGGGCTACTCCGAATCGCTCGACCACGAACTGCGTCCTTTCGGAATTCGCGTCGTGCTGGTGGAGCCCGCCTATACCCGCACCTCATTTGAAGAAAATCTCGCCAGGCCGGATCAGTTGCTCGATATCTATGACTCTGCGCGCGCCGGCATGAATGCAGCTGTGCGGAAAGCGATGGAAAAAGGCGATGCGCCGGAAGTGGTGGCCAGGACCGTTTTGGCGGCTGCGACCGATCCCGCTCCGAAGGGGCGCTATGCGGCTGGAAAAATGGCGCGCCAAGTCAGTTTCCTGCGCCGTTTCGTCCCCGCATCCGCATTCGACAAAAGCCTGCGAAAGCAACTCGGGCTCCCGGTTTGATAACATCGACGAACACCCGTCAAGATCGGAATCATCGACGCTGGAAACATCGGCACCACATTGGCGCGGCGCAACCTGACGCGATTGCTCTGCAGAACGCCCTGCGGTCGTTGGCGTTAGATTAGCGCTATGTTATATTGCGGCGCGAAAGAGCGGGGGGCACGTTCCTTTCACACACGTAAGTGATCCGTATGTGCGATCGCTGCAGACTGGTCGGAATCACGGAAACCTCCCGGGCATGGGGTTCGGGATCGATGGGGACAAGGGGCAATGCTTTACACGCTCGTTATGATGGTCTGCCTGACGGCTGTGCCGCAGACCTGTGAACAACGCGAACAGATGGTGGACGGCCTGGCGATGAATCCCGGGACCGCCTTCATGCAGGCGCAATCGCTGGTCGCCCAGTGGATCGAGACGCATCCCGGTTATTTCGTTCAGCGCTGGCGCGTGCTGCCCGGCCGTGGATCATGATATCCGCCGCGAAGATCGAATGAGGTTCTATTTCTTCGCGGCGAGCGTTTCCGAGACGGCCTTGGACAATTGATAAAGCCGCTGCTCGATTATTGTCGGCACTTCACAGACGTAGGTCAGTGATTGGACGCGTTCATCGAAAATTCGCGTTGCGAATTTCAGCTGTTCGGTTCGCCGATCGATCTCTTCGGGATCTGCATCCGGCTTTGCCCGCAATGCATCGACCTCGGACGCTTCCTTGCGCAACGCGGCGGCCATTTCGAGCTGCTTGTGGGCGTAGCGGGAAATGCCGGAGATCACCTGCGAGCGCTCGGCGTCCAGGTGGTCGAACATGCCTTGCACCATCATCGCCATTTTGGGTGCACGTTGCTCGGCCGGCAAGGAGGCCGCGAAATCCCTGATCTTCTTTTGAGCTTCCGCAATCGGCATCCGGCGAGCCGACACTTCCTCGATCAGGGCGGAGATGGTGGGGTCCTTCGACCAGTCCTTCGCGGCTGAAGGAAGGTCCGGTCCGCTCCAGATCTGGCCGAGCGAGAGTTGCGGCACCTTGCGCTGCATGCAGGGCCAGTCTGGATCGGGGTTGGCTGCCATGGCGTTGACGCCCGGCGCGAGCATGGCGACCAGAGCCAGACCGCGAACATGGATCATTCGCGCCATCAGGCATTTCCTCCCGTGTCCTGTTTGCGGGTCATCAGGCCGCGCGAAGGGTCGTAGGCGATGATGGCGGCGGCAAGGAACAGCAGCGTGCAGCCGGCAACGACGCCCAGCGATAGCCAGTCAACCTGGCCGTAGAAGGCGAAGCGGATCAGTTCGACGGCGTAAGTAAATGGATTGGCGAGGCAAATTTTGTAGAGCAGGGGGCTAGCCTCCTGGATACGCCACAAGGGATAGAGTGCCGGAGAAGCGAAATAGCCGGGAAAGATGACGAAGTTCATGATGCCAGCGAAGTTTTCGAGCTGCTTGATCATTGAGGACAGAAGCATGCCGAGCGCACACAGCATCATGCCTGACAGGAACAGCGCCGGCAGCACCGTGAGATAGCCAAGCGGCGGCGCTTTGACGCCCCAGAACCAGGCAACGATCAGGAACGCGTAAACCTGCGCGATTGACACGGCGACACCGGCGAGCATCTTCGAGATCAGTAAAAACCATCGCGGGAAGGGGCTGACCAGCAGGGTGCGCATGTTGCCCATTTCGCGATCATAGACCATCGACAGCGAAGACTGCATGCCCGAAAACAGCAGAATCATGCCGCACAGGCCCGGCGTGATGTAGACCTCGTAGAGCACGTAGGTCTTGTAGGGCGGGATGATCGATACGCCGAGCACCTGCCGGAATCCGGCGGCAAAAATGAACAGCCAGACGAGCGGCCGAACCAGCGAGGATATAAAGCGCTCGCGCTGATGCAGGAAGCGCAGGCACTCCCGCACGACGATCCCTTTGAGGCAAACGAGGTAGTGGCGGAGCCCAAACTGTTCGAACTTCACCGGCGTGAGGGCGGCGACTTTTGCGGGCATTGCGGGAGCGCTCATGGCGACATCTCCGCGATGCCGCTTGTCTCGATGCGGTTGAGCCTGGAAAAGGCGTCGCGGATCGAACTGGCGCCGCTCGTCGCAACGACGTCGGCCACCTTACCCTTGGCAACCAGGTCGCCCTGCCGCAGCACGACGACATGGTCGCCGTCTTCGACCTCATCAATCAGATGCGTCGCCCACAGCACGCCGATGCCCTCGGTTTCGACGAGTTTGCGGATGGTGGCCAAAATGCCCGCACGCGACTGGATGTCGAGACCGACCGTCGCCTCGTCGAGCAGCAGCAGGGAAGGGCGGTGGAGCAGCGCCCGCGCGATCTCGATGCGCCGCATTTGGCCGCCGGAAAGACTGCGTGCCTTGTCATGCTGACGGCCCTGCATGTTGACTGTATCGAGCAGCGCGGCAATGCGCTGCCGGGCTTGGTGCCCGCCAATGCCATGCAGCGAGGCGTGGTAGGAGAGGTTCTGGTGGACGCTGAGGTCGAGGTCAAGCGTGCGTGCCTGGAATACGATGCCCACACGCCTGAGCGCTTCGCCCGAAGCGCGGCTGACGTCATGGCCGAAGATGCGGATCGATCCGCGGCGGGTGCCGTAAAGATGGCTGATCAGTGAGAACAAAGTTGTCTTGCCGGCCCCATTGAGGCCGAGCAGAACGGTGAAAGTTCCCGGCGCGATCGAGAATGAGACGTCCTGGAGCGCTCGCTTCGGACCATAGGAATGGCTGACGCCGGCAACATCGAGCGCTGCCACCTCCTCTCCAGCTCCGCTTGTCCTCACATGCTGCATGCCGCTGGCTCCTTCGGGGCGCGCTGGTCATCTAGTGCACTTGCAACATCCCCGCGGCAAATATTCATCACGTCGGTCTCCCTGATCATTGCTGCGGTCTAGTGGGGCGATATGGCCACGCCCCAAGGCTGCTGGCCCACCGTAACCGATTGAACCGGCTCGTCCGTCGCCGTGTCGATGAAGGTGATGTCGTTGGAATTGCCGTTGGTGGTGATCAGCGTCTTCTGATCGGGGGTGAAGTCGAGATGCCAGACGCGCTGGCCGACCAGGATGTATTTTTCCACCTCGTAGGTTTCGGTGTTGATGACGGCGACGTGGTTCGCTGGGCCGAGCGCGACATAGGCTTTCTTGCCGTCCGCGCTGATTGCGATGCCGACCGGCTGGATGGTTTCGGGCCGCAGTCCCGCAATCGCGAACTGGATCTTCTTCACCACCTCGCGTTTGAGACTGTCGATGACGCTCACGGTGCCGCCGATTTCGGCACTGACCCAGATCTGGGATCCGTCGGGCTTGAATTGCGCAAAGCGCGGACGCGTGTCGACCAGGACGTTGTCGGTCACCTCATGGCTGCCGGTGTCGATGAAATGCGCCATGCTGGTGGTTTCGGAGGTGTTGACCATGGTTTTGCCATCGGGACTGACGGCCATGCCTTCAGGCTCCACCCCAACGGGAATCTCGGTCATGACCTGCTTGCTCTCGACGTTGATCGCGGTGACGAGATTGTCGTCCTCGTTGGCGACGTAGAGCGTCTTGCCGTCGGGCGAAAGCACGAACAGTTCGGGATCGGGGCCTGATGGCAGCGTGCCAACGATCTGCAGCGTCGCGGTATCGATGATTTCGATCGTATCGTCATCGCTGGCGCACAAATAGATGAACTTGCCGTCATGCGAGATGGTGATACCGCGCGGCCTCTGGCCGACTTCGACGGTCTTCACCACTTGCATCGTCGCCGTGTCGACGACCGTTATCGTATTGTCTTTCTCGTTGGAGACATACACGGTGTAAGCCCACACCGGATTGGCCATGAAGCCGAGAATGGCGAGTGCGCAAGCTCGTCTCTGCACGAAAATTCCTCCCGATTGGTTCTACTTAAGGACGCATTTCGTTTCCGGCTGATCGACGCCGAGCGTATCGAGCTCGGAGATCTGGTGGAGATAACCCTCCTGTGGCGATGTCGAGACCACGGATTTGGTGTCGCCGAGCAGGATTGGCTGGCGAAGCTGATGGTTCCACTTGCGGAAGGTCAGCTTTTGTCCCTTGAAGGCGGCGACCGAGAAATCGTCCGAGCGGATGTAGTCGCTGATCTTCTTCGGATCGTCGCCATTGGTCCGCGTGCTGGCTTCGCCCACGGCCCGCACCGCCGTCCAGGCCGACATATCCTTGGACCGCATTCGCCGGCCGGTCGTCCTCAGGAAACGGCTTTGCATTTGAATGCCACCCCATTGCTCGCTTGCGGGATGCCAGGACGATGCGACAAGACCGGCCGTGCCAGCGACCAGCCGCGGTGTCCAGGTGCGGTAGGGCACATAGGTTCCGAACACCTCGCTCTCATCGGCGACAAGCACCACGTCATGCTCCGGCAGATCCTGCGTGAACACGGAAATCTGCTGCTGTATCTGCGTGGCGCCGGTGTCGGTGCGGCGCGCCGTGCCAGTGTCTTTGAACTCCTTCTCGGCGACGATCTGACCGCCGAAGCGAGCCGCCGCGCGGCGCAACGCGGCCGCATAGAGATGATCCCGCTCGTGCGAACCATAGAGCAGCACCCAATTCGGCCATTTCTTTACCACGAGATACTGCGCCAGCGCGTCAGCCAGCATGCTTCGTGTCGGCGCCACATGGAAAATGTTTATGCGGCAGTCTTCCTCGCGCAGGCTGTCGTCTGTGGCACCGACATTGAAGACCAGAACGCCCTTGTCGCGGGCGATGTCGGCGATCGACAGCAATTGCCTGGCCGAGAGGTCAGCGACAACATAGCGGTCACTTTTGGCAATCAGATCGTTGAACGCCTGAACCGCGTCGGCGTCCGGCTTGACCTCGGCTATGTCGAGGCTGAATTTCTGGCTGAGGAACTTTCCTGTCGTGTTGTTGTCGCCGATCGCCACATTGGCGCCGGCGACACCTTCGTCGCGTGGCGGCAGGTCCAGCAGGGAAAGCGCCAGTTGCGGCGCGTAGGCCCGCAAATAACCTATTCTGATTTCGGTTATCTTTCTTTCCGGCCTGTCGGCAGCGAGCGGTTGCTTGCCCGTCACTTCCTGGGCCATCACGCCTGTAACGTTGGCGGTCTGGAAAAAAAAGCACAAAAAGGCCGCGAGAGTGCCTGGCACCGCGCTCGTCATCGATAAAACTGCCCATTCTTGCACTAAAGTCCGATTGTTCCCGGACCAGCGCGAATTCAAGGTGCCCACAATGAGCTTAGCGGACGCCACAAGATTTATCAAAGCCCCGCAAGTGGACTTACGTGTCTGCTTTAGTCCTATTCCTTTTCGCGGGGATACGGCGATGAATGAGCGTATTGCGGTCTCATCCGCAGCAATGGCGGAATGAGAAACTCTATGGGTCGTCATGGGAGGATTGCCTGATGAAAACGCGCGCCGCTGTCGCCGTTGCCGCCGGAAAGCCGCTGCAGATCATGGAGGTCGACCTCGAAGGTCCCCGCGA
>NZ_JAMYRK010000050.1:0-44719 GCF_040321335.1 Mesorhizobium sp. M0437 | reverse complement strand
GCCCCAAAAGTCTTGCCGGACAGCAAGCTCGGCGACGCCGTCTCCTACACCCTGAACCAATGGGGATATCTGACTCGTTACACCGAGGACGGCAGCATGCCGATCGACAACAATCTTCTCGAGCGTGACATCAGAATCTTTGCCACTGGCCGGAAAAGTTGGCTGTTCAGCGATACCGTCGACGGAGCCAGGGCCAGCGCCGTCATCTACAGCCTGATGTTGACCTGCCGCGCCTGTGGCGTCGAGCCGTTAGCGTGGCTGCGCCACATCCTCACTGAACTACCTCAGCGCCCCGAGAACGCAGCCATCGAGGATCTGCTGCCCTTCAACTTCGCCAAAGTAACAGCAGCCTGATCAGACCAGATACCGTTCCCGATTCGAAGGCCATCCGTCGAAAGCCCCCGCGTCAACGTGCAGCGAAAATAGCGCTTACGATTGAGAACGCCTTCGCCAAACTCAAGGCGCTGCTGCGAGCAAAGGCCGAGAGAACCATCAAGGCTCTGTGGGACGCGGTCGGCGCGGTCGTCGACCTCTTCACCCCAGCCGAATGTGCCAACTACTTCAAAGCCGCAGGATATGAACCGGATTAATACAGGACGTGCTCTAGGCATGCCCCCGGGAACCGGCCCGCTGTGGGTGCGCCTGAAGCTGCGGGACCGCGCTCGCAATACTGATCGTTCGGGGTTCGTGATACCCCGCAGTTGAAAAGCGCACCGGATGCTTTGGTGTGCAAAACGGCTGGATGCGATTCGGCCCTATTGCTGACTCTTCGATACTGATCTCAGTTTGTCATCACCCTATATCAATTCGCTGTTGGACAAGCATCATAACGCTCGTGAAATTGCGCCATCCTAATTTCCAAAAGGCGTGATTTCGATGGATGTAAGCCGGCTGAACGTAGATGAACTCTTTCAAAACAGTATCGTTTGGGATGCACATTGCGGAATGGACCCGCAGGTGCCGATCGACGTCAACTCCCTAGAACGTATCCGGAAGGCAGGGTTTACATATGTCAGCACCAACGTCGGTTACGACGTGTTGCCATGGCAAGAGACATTCCCGGTGATCGCCGGCTATCGTCGTTTCCTGAGCGAGAACACTGACAAGTACACCTTCGTCTCCAGCATCGCAGACGTCCTCGCCGCCAAACGAGATGGGAAGCTTGCGGTGTCCATGGATATCGAAGGCGTGTCCGCGCTAAACGGCACGACGGATCTCGTCGAAACCTACCACCGATTGGGCGTGCGCCAAATCAGCTTTGTCTACAACAAAGACAATGCCGGCGGCGGCGGCTGCCATGGCGAAAACACCGGAATTACTCATTTCGGTCGAGCGGTAATCAAAGAGATGAACCGTGTTGGCATGCTGGTAGATGGGACGCATTGCAGCGCTAGAATGTCGATCGACATGGCCGAAGCTTCATCGAAGCCGATCGTCATCAGTCACTCAAACAGCCGGGTACTACACGATCATCCACGAAATCTGTGGGACGAACAAGCGATTGCTTGCGCAAACACAGGCGGCGTGATCGGGATTACTGGAATTCGGCTATTCCTGGCAAAAGCAGGCGACAATACGTCTGACGTGGATCTTCTTGTGCGTAATATTGACTATTATTGCGAGCTAGTCGGCCCTCAACATGTAGGCATTGGAACCGATTTCGCAGAAGTCACGAATGCATTGGAAATTCGGTTCGAGAACGCCAAAGATTACTGGCCGCCGGAACACTACTCGAACGCATCTGGCCTTGGCTTCGTCGACATTGAAGTGTTCCCGAAACTCACTGCCGCCTTGTCGGCTCGCGGCTACTCGAACAAGGACATCAGTGGAATCCTTGGTGCCAATTTCCTGCGGGTCGCGGCGATGAATTGGCAATAGTGGGTTGGAATTCGACGGTCGCTGCAGAGACTATCACTCTGGCAATGTGGCGGCCGGAACAGATGAACTCCCACCGGTGGCCGGACAAACTCACCATGGCCAAATGAATGAGATACGCTGAGGACTCCGATCCCAAATGGCGAAAACTGCACCGGTCAAGAGCTACGATGTCGTGATAATCGGCGCCGGGATCGTTGGCTGTTCAACCGCGGCCTACCTGGCGAGGCGGGGCATCCGGGTAGCGGTTTTTGACCGAGGGCCAGTTGCCGGGGAACAATCCAGCCGGGCTTGGGGATTCATCCGCAAGCAAGGACGACACCCGGCTGAAATCCCGCTCGCCGCTGAGGCATCCGTGCTCTGGGACGAGATTACGGACGAATTCGGGTTTGATTCAACGCAGCGCGTCAAATCGGGCATCCTCATGCCCGCAGAAACGACCGAAGACGAAGCCTTATTAGAAGCAAGCTACCTGGACGCCCAGAAACACAACCTCACTTCAGAAATCCTGGATAGCAAGAGACTGGCGCAAAAGCTGCCCGAACTTTCCGGCAATTGGCGAAGCGCGCTCTACACACCCGATGACGGACATGGTGATCCCGAGGCATCGACGCGCACTTTCGCCCGCGCGGCACAGGCGGCGGGGGCGGAGTTTTTCAGCGATCAGGTAGTCACTGGCTTTGTCAGAGTGAACGGCAGAGTGTCTGGCATTCGAACTGAGAGGGGCGAGCAGTATTGTGACAAAGTGGTTGTAGCCAGCGGGATCGGCTCGCGAAAGCTTCTGATCAAACTAGGCTACAATCTTCCAATTCAGATCATCAGATCATCGGTAGGTCGAACTTCGACGATCAAGCCCTTTACCGAGATAGCTATGTGGGCGCCGACGGCTGCCTATCGACCCAGGCCGGACGGCTCCTTCATCATCGGCAACGGCTATCGGAACGCCGGAACTGACTACGATTTGACGCTCGAAGCGTTCACGAATCTCCGTTACTTCCTTCCTGCGCTTCGACAGAACCAAGGCCTCCTACGATTGGGTCTGGGACAAGATACGATCAGAAGCTTCAAAGATCTCTTGCCTGGCATTGGGAAATACAAGCCGCTTGCGGAGCCAGCAACGAACGTCAGAAAAGTGAAACAAAACTTCGCCGAGTTCCGAGCCCTTTTTCCGCATATTAGCGACTTGGTCCTGGTAGAAAGCTGGGCTGGGAGGATCGATCTTACGCCGGACTTGATACCCGTTATCGACCGCTTGCCAGGAAATGAGAACGTCTTCGCAGCTTGTGGCTTTAGCGGTCATGGCTTTGCGCTCGGACCGATTGTGGGCAAGCAAGTCAGTCAATGGATTATCGACGGAGCGCCATCTTTGGACTTAACGAGGTTCAAGTATTCTAGGTTTGCTGACGGCGATTTTGAATTGATCAAGGCGGCCTGAGGAATAAACGGGTAGGCACATCATTTGGCCCACCAAGTGTGGCTTAAAACTCGACTAGCAGGCAATGGCCTCGAGTGTTCGGACATTCGGCAATTGGTCGTGGGCCGGTATTTGGAGATGGAATCGACGCGGATTATCGCCGCAGAGGAGGCCGATGAGTATCGAGGGTTGCTTGGCAGATCTGCTGTCGTATAATCGTAAAGTTCAATTGACTCTCTGCCCAGCGCCTTGTGAAACGCTGAGCTTTTGGCAGGCGGATTTCGTGGTGCGATTTTCGTCGCGTACCCCCGCTGATCACGGGAATTAACAAATGCAGCAGGGGATCGAAGAGGGACACCCGATTAGGGTCGGGTTTCTCCTCCTCCCACAATTTTCCATGATGGCACTGGCGTCAGTGAGTGAGCCTCTCCGCGCCGCAAACAGGCTCTCCAACCGAAGTCTCTACGATTGGTGCCTTCTCTCGGAAGAGGGTGGGCTGATGAGTTCCAGCAGCGGCTTTGAGATACGGACGATTTCGATAGAAGATGTTCCTCATCTCGATCGCCTTTTTGTCGTCGCGAGTCTCGATATCGAGAGCAAGCGGCCAAAGTCCATCCTCCAGTTCCTGCGTAGACAAGCGGCGAGCGGAAAGCCTCTCGGTGCTCTGAGCAACGGGACGTTTCTACTCGCCCGCGCGGGGCTGTTGGCAGGCAAGCGCTGCACGCTCCATTGGGAGTCTCTTCCTCAATTTGCCGAGGAATTTCCGGAAATCGAGGTCACTCGCGAACTTTATGTCCGGGACCAAAACCGATGGACCTGCGCCGGGGGAACGGCTGCTATCGATTTGATGCTCGCCCAGATTTCCGGCGACTACGGAGCCAAGCTCGCTGCCGATGCTGCGGAGCAGTTTCTCCATACCCGCATTCGGGGTCCCGAAGAGCATCAGCGTATGGCGATCCAGTGGCGCTACGGCATCCATGATGCCCGTCTTGCAGCGGCGATTGCCACCATGGAGCGGAATCTCGAATACATCGTTCCTATCCATCAAGTCGCCAAGAGCAGTGACCTATCTATCCGTCAGCTGGAACGGCTCTGGCATCAGCACTTCGAGACGACCCCACAGCGATTCTACCTCGACGTGAGGCTGAATGAGGCGCGCCGACTGGCCAGGGAGAGTTCCGAAACCATCGCCGCAATCGCGCTTCGCTGCGGATTTGTTTCGGCGTCGCATCTTGGCGGTGCATATCGTCGCCGGTACGGCAACAGCCCTTCCGACGAGCGACGGAAATCCCACAGCGCCTGACCACAATCAACCTTAATTCCTCTGCCTCGGGTCGGCGCTTTACCAAGTCTTCAGGATCGCGAGTTTTTGAGAGTACTCCTCAGACTTTAGGTTCTAGCCTCCTCGTGTGTTCAGTACGACCGTGTCACCTCTAATGGGCAGAGGGAAGAGAAAAATTGGAGCGTTCAATTTCACCGACCGAGAGTTGGCCGCTGATCTTGACGCGCACGTTGGAGCATATCTGTATCTGGTTGGTCGGCATTCATGGCGATTTACGCGGGCGTACCGATCGGTGCCTCATCAACAGGAAGCCGCGTACTTGCTGACCGCTTACTCTACGTTGAGTGGCCGTCATGACGGTTCCGTCGGTCGCGCTGTTCGGTCTGTTCATTCCGATTCTGTCCCGAATTGGCTACGGTAACGGTTTCCAGCCGGCTGTCATGCGCTGGTGGTCTATCCGTAACTGCCGATTAATCGGAATACCTACACGACGGTAGTGCACGTCGACTTGCATTGCGGGAGGCCACAGTAGGAATTGATATGACCTTCATCGAGCGCCCGCGCAACGTCGAACTGCCGAGCGAAGCCCGCCCCCCGCTGCTTCCTCAGCCGAACGTGTCTGACGACTGTTCGAAAAGGAAAATAGAATCAGCTGAACTCGGCGAGCAACGCCTCGATCGGGTGCTTGAGCCTAACTCCGTCCATGATCGAGACCTGCGACCGGCAAGAAAATCCGTCAATCAGCAAGGGCGCCGCGTCGCGTCGTCGGACCTGAAACGCCCAACTTTGAGAATAGATACGTTCGGACAATTCCCGATGTTCAGCTTCGTGTCCGAAGATGCCAGCCATGCCGCAGCAGCCGGTCGCCTCGACCGTTAAATCGAGCCCGCACGAAGCGAAAACAGACCTCCATGCCGATAACGCGGCCGCGGCAGTGCTTCGCTCTGTACAATGGGGAATAAAACGGTGTGTGCGCATCCCAGCCCGATGCGGCAGCAGGTGGGAGTGCGAAATCAGCCATTCCTGGATCAATTGGACCTTCGGCAGCTTCTGTCTGGGCAATGCCGCCCGATATTCCGAGCGATAGGTCAGCGTCATCGACGGATCGACGCCGATTAGCGCCACGCCTGTATTCTCAAGCGCCAGAAGCAGGTCCGCATTCCGTTGCGCGACACGCGCAAAACGTCCCAGAAAACCGTGAACATGCAGGGCTTTGCCGTTCTGCCGGAGGGGTGCGATCCATGGTCGAATACCAATGAGCTTTAGAAAATCGATCAGAGCCAGTAATACCTGCGGATCGTAGTATGCGATGAAGGCGTCCGAGACGATCACGACGCTCAAAGCGCGTTCGTCCTCACCGATGGCCGACAGGGCCATGGGCGTTGCGATGGGGACCTCACGCGACCGCAACGCCCTGGAAAGCCGCAGTCGCGGCAGGTTAGGCGTTTGAACGAGACCGACTGCTCGCAACAGCCCGGAGCCGGAGACTGCATTGATGATCCCCGGAAACCGGGCCATGAAAGGCAACAGACCCTCCAGGTTCGCCACTACGTGATGACGCAGCGGGCGCAGATAGCGCCCGTAGTAGAGTTCGAAGAACTTGGCCCGGAACGTCGGCACATCCACCTTGATCGGACACTGACCGGAACAGGATTTGCAGGCGAGGCAGCCGGACATCGCCTCGTGGACCTGATGCGAAAAATCTTCGGGATGGCGACGCAACGTTGCCAGTAGGCGGCTTGCGAATCCACGCCAGGGAGGAGCCTTCCTTAACTTCTTTGCCTCCTCGAGCGGGTCGGCCCCTTCTGCGGCAAGACGGCGGAGCCATTCCCTCATGAGCTGCGCGCGTCCTTTCGGTGAATGGCGCCGCTCTCTCGTTCCTTTCCATGAAGGACACATGACCTCGTCCGGATTCCAGGAGAAACACGCACCGTTTCCATTGCAATGCAACGCCTCGTCGAAGCCCGCCCTGATCGAGGACGCTATCTGGCGGTCGTGTGACCCCTTGGTTGGCGGACCATCGATCCGCAGAAGCCGCTGGCCGGGCGGCGCGGCGATCTTACCGGGATTGAACTGGTTACCCGGGTCGAATGCCGTCTTCACTTCCTGAAGCAGCGGATAAAGGGGGCCAAAGACCTGCGGCGAGAATTCCGACCTCATACCTTTCCCATGTTCGCCCCAGAGCAGTCCGCCGAAGCGAAGCGTTAGCGCCACGACCTCCTCGGTGATCTCCCTGACCAGGCGCTCGGCGCCGTCCATTTTGATGTCGATGGCAGGGCGGACATGCAGCACGCCAGCATCCACGTGTCCGAACATGCCGTATTGCAGACCTCGCCGGTCCAACGCCGCGCGAAATTCCGCGATGTAATCGGCAAGGTGTTCGGGCGGGACCGCCGTATCCTCGACAAAGGCGATCGGGCGGCTGTCGCCCTTCATGTTGCCCAGAAGACCGACGGCCTTCTTGCGCATATCCCATATTCTCTGGACCTGCGATGCCCCTCGAGCGAGAGTGTATCCCCGCCGTCCCGATGCCCCCCCCTCACAATCAAGCTCGGCAGTGAGAGGAGCCAGCGCCGCCTCGACTACGGCGCCGCTCATTCCGACAAATTCGATCAGGTTGACCCCTCGAATAGGACCTGCTCCATCGTCGGGAAAGAACCCCTGTACATCCTCCCAGATGGGATCATCCTGCGCGAGCGCCAGCACCTTCGAATCGATGGTCTCGATCGACGCAGGAGCAAAACGCGTCAGGGCTTGCGCATGCCTGAGCGCCGCGTCGAAGGTGTCATAGCCTTGGACCACCAGCGCCTCATGCGTTGGAATTGGCATGACATTGAGAACCGCTTCCACCAAGAACCCCAGCGTTCCCTCCGATCCGCAAAGCACCGAATTCAGGTCGAACGAGCCGTCGTCCCGCCGGATATGCGCAAGGTCATAACCCGTCAGGCTGCGGTTCAGTTTCGGAAAACGGGCGGCGATCTCCGCCGCGTTCTCGCGATGCAGACCCGAAACGCGCCGATGGATGGAGCCGACGAGGTCGCCCCGAGCGCCGATACGCTCCAGTTCGGAAGCGTCCAGAGGAGCTGAGCGCCAAACGGCGCCATCGGAAAGAACCGTTGTCAGTTCCAGGACGTGGTTACTTGTTTTGCCGTAGAGGCACGAACCCTGGCCGCAGGCATCCGTGGAAATCATGCCACCTATGGTCGCGCGGTTCGACGTCGACAGTTCCGGCGCGAAGAACAGACCGTAGGGCTTTAGCGCCGCGTTCAACTGATCCTTGACCACGCCTGCCTGCACCCGCGCGGTGCGTTCTACAGGATCTATTTCGAGGATACGGTTCATGTGGCGGGAGAAATCGACGATCAGCCCGGAGTTCAATGACTGGCCGTTAGTTCCGGTGCCCCCGCCGCGCGGGGAAACAACAACCCCGGCAAATCGTGGATCGCGAAGGAGCTTGGAAATTCGCACCAGGTCATCGCAATCCCTGGGAAAAGCCACGGCCTCGGGCATCACCTGATAGATTGAATTGTCCGTGGCGAGCACAGTTCGGTCAGCGGCTCTCGACGTCAAGTCTCCGGCAAAACCCCGCGCCTGAAGCTCAACGAAGAAAGCGCCGTAAAGCGGCAGCGGATCAGGTGTAGAATTGAGGCTTGGGATCATGGCGATAGCGTGAGTCCGCACAGCCGGTAAGAAATGGCCGGCCGCGCGGGGCTGTTGGTGTCAGGCGGTACGGATCGCCCGATCGATCTGCTCGATCAGGTGGTGGAAGATCGGGTTTTCAACCTGGTTCTGCTGGCCGTGCATCATACCCTCGATGATGAGCGGCTTTTCACCAGCACGGCCCGGATAGACTTTGTGCAGGCGGATCGACTCCTCCGGCATGTGCAACGTGTTATCGGCGCCGTGCACGATGATGGCGGGCGGGAAGCCGGTCGCACCCTTGAGATCCTTCTCCGGATCGAAGTCCACATACTCCTTGTAGGACTTCGCCGTTGCATGGCTGCAACCCGGCCAACGATCGACGCCTCCGACCTCGGTATAACCGCCCAGTTGGCGCTCGACATATTCCTGCGTGTCAGGATCGAGCGGATAGTAGCCGAGCTTGGTTGCCCCGGTTCCGGTGTCGAACGGCGGGATCGCAGCATCGTCCGCGAGCGCCTTGATTGCGGCATCTGCACTCGACTTGTCTGCGCGCAAGTCCTGTAGGGCGGCGATGCGGGTATAGCTCATCGGAACCCAGAACGCGATCTGTTCCTGGCCGTGCTTGGCCAGCTCGGCGACAGCCGCAAGGCTGGCGACCGAACCCATCGCCCAAGATGCCACGGCAGGCATCGCCCCGAAATTCTGCCTCACCCATCGAACAGCGGCAAGGACCTCGTCCGTCTGGTCCACAAGGCTGACGTTCGTAACGGTCACCCCATCCTTCTTCGCAGTGTTGCGAACATCTTTGTTGGTGAAGAACCCAGCAACGTCGTAGGTCATCACGTGATAACCTCGCTCCGCCAGAGCCCGGCCAAATAGCTGACCGTACATGGAGACACCACCCGTGAAACCGGAGTTGAAGACCACCGGCGGCAGGCTCTTGTCCGGGGACGTCGGGCGAAACACCCTGCCGGCCAGGTTGATCGTCGCATCACTGAAGGCGACAGGAAAGGTAATGTCTTCGATGATGATGTCTGTCATGGCTTTGCTTTCTGCTGGATAGGGAAAAGGTCGTCCGCCGCCGCACTCAGCAATCGACGAACAGGAATGCCCGTGGCGAAGCTCACAGACGAGGCGAGTGCCTCGCAGAATTCGAGCGCCGACACGGAATTGTAATGGCTTGCAAAGCCAACACCTTCGTTGTCGGTTCCCACATGAGGAGCGTCGCTCGCGGACAACAGCACCCTGTCGGCGCTGACTGCCTTGATGATAGCCCGCACAAAGGGAACAACTTCGTCGACCTTGGTCGAGGTTCGATATCCAGGCCCCTTGAACCATACATTTCCTCTACGCCCGGCCTCCTGGAGCAGCGCGTGATAACTCGGCTCGTCTTCGCCGCGCTCGGGATGGCACGTTCCGAGGTGGTCGATGACGACCCGGATTTGGTCCGGAATCTGGCGAAGCACGCGTAAGTTGGTCTCTGCTTCCTTCGCATAGACATGGACATGCTGGTCAGTCCGGAGCCGGGCTAGGAGTGCCAGCCAGTCACTTCCGCCGTATGCGTGATCCGATATGCTCTCCGGCGGGGCATCGTGAAGCACGACTCTGATGCCCACGACCTGCGGATGGGAGAGTCTTTCGGCAGTGGCGTAGGTGGGGTCTGCCTTGATTGTTCCGACTAGCCGAACTTCATCGTAGCGACCTGGCCATTGCGCCCGCAGCGCTTCCATCTCCTCGAAGGAGGCGAAGACGTTGGAGGAATCCGGCAGGACGCTCAGATGGACGTTGTTCAGGAGCTTGGGCGCCACGCCGCTTTTCGCAAGTTGGGCCAGATAGTTGGAAAGCAAATGAGGAACCGGCAATGCAAAAGGAAGCCTTCCCGCGACGACCTCAAGATCTGAGGCAGTGAAGAAATGCACGTGGCCGTCCAAAGACATACCGTCAGCCGCCACGATCTTCCTCCTTTTTGTAGGAAGCAAAATAGCGTGACGAGCTGCGGCAAGGCCCTGTCTACTCGACGGCTTGTATCAAAAGTTCGCCACCGATGCGCCATTTGAAGACTGTAAGGTGATCCCGCGCACGCAGTGTCCGATCTAGTCGACGGTCCGGAGCGTAGACGTCACTAGGCGAGCTGGGTAACTCGTCGCCATATACCAAATCGGATCGCATTGTGCAGAGGACCGGAACCGCTTCCGTCGTTTGCTGCAGGGCGAAAAGACAATTCAGCGCCAGCTCTTCGGAACTTTACCCTCGTCGTTGAGGGCGATTGAGCGCCGGACTAGAAACAAGATGGCCACCGCCTGACGGTTGCCGCACCGTTCGGCGCCGATGTCATTTTCTCATCACGCTATATCAATTCGTTGTTGGACAGGCATCGTAAGGCGCGCCAAAACCGAGCAACAGCCACGAAGGCACGCACGATGGGGAACTACGATGAATGATGAAATGCGTTTTCTCAGTGAAGTGGTCGCGACAGGCAAGTTGTCTCGGCGTGAGTTTTTGGGTCGTGCGGCCACGATCGGTGTCAGCGCCGCCTTCGCAAACACTATGCTCGCGGCCGCAGCGCGCGCCGAGGGCCCGGTCAAGGGCGGCGTGCTAAAGGCCGGCATGCAGGGTGGCGCGGCCACCGACAGTCTTGATCCCGCGATCTTCGAGAGCCAGGTCGCCTATTTCTTTGGCCGCCAGTGGGGTGAACAGCTCGTGCAGATCGACGCCAAGCGCGAGCTCCAGCCCGCGCTCGCCGAGGAATGGGGCGCGTCAAAGGACGCGAAGACCTGGACCTTCAAAATCCGCAAGGGTGTCCAGTTCCATAACGGCAAGGAAATGACCCCGGCGGACGTGCTCGCCACCATGGAGCGCCATTCCGACGCCAATTCCAAGTCTGGCGCGCTTGGCATCATGCAGGGCATCGACAAGATTGCCGTGGACGGCCAGAACGTGGTCTTCACCCTCAAGGAAGCCAATGCCGACCTCCCGTTCCTGATGGACGATTACCACCTGATGATCCAGCCCAATGGCGGCAAGGACAATCCGACCGAAGGCATTGGCACCGGTCCTTACAAGGTCACCGTCAATGAAGCCGGCGTACGCCTCGGCGGCGAGAAGTTCGCCAACTACTGGCGCGACGACCGCGGCTTCGCGGACCAGATCGAGATCATCGTCATTAACGATGCCACTGCCCGCATGTCGGCGCTGCAGGGCGGCCAGGTCCACATGATCAACCGCGTCGAACCCAAGGTGGTCGAACTTATTAAGCGTGTCCCTGGGATCACCATCCGCAACATTAGTGGCCATGGCCACTATTTGTTCCTCGCCCATTGCAACACGGCCCCTTTCGACAACAACGACCTGCGGCTCGCGCTGAAATACGCCATCGACCGCGAAGAGCTCGTACAGAAGATCCTGAAGGGCTACGGCACCGTCGGCAACGACACGCCGATCAACAAGTCCTATCCGCTCTTCACGGAGATGGAGCAGCGCACGTTCGATCCCGACAAGGCGGCTTTCCACTACAAGAAGTCCGGGCACTCGGGATCGGTGCTCCTTCGCACTTCCGACGTCGCTTTCCCGGGTGCCGTCGACGCCGCTCAGCTCTACCAGCAGAGCGCGGCCAAGGCAGGCATTACGCTTGAGATCAAGCGCGAACCGGGCGACGGCTACTGGTCGGAAGTCTGGAACAAGCAACCCTTCTCTGCGTCCTATTGGGGAGGGCGTCCGACCCAAGACCAGATGTATTCCACGGCGTACTATTCCAAGGCTCAGTGGAACGATACCCGCTTCTTCAATGAGAAATTCGACAAGATGCTGTTCCAAGCGCGCGGTGAACTCGATGCCGGCAAACGCAAGAAAATCTATGCTGACATGGGTCAAATTGTGCGCGACGAAGGCGGAGCCATCGTTCCGATGTTCAACGACTTCATCGACGCCACCGGACCGCAGGTCGGCGGCTGGTATGAGGACGGCAACCAGGAAATGATGGGGGGCTACGCACTTTCCAAGTGCTGGCTCCAGACCTGAGACACGCCCCGCGTTCATGTCCTCTCCAATCGCGAAGCTTATTGCCCAGCGCGTTGCGCTGGGCATCTTGTTGTTGTTGGCCGTTACGGTCCTGATCTTCTCCGGCACCCAGATTCTGCCCGGCGACGTCGCGCAAGCCATTCTCGGACAATCGGCGACGCCGGAGTCGCTCGCCAATCTGCGCGAGCAGCTCGGGCTCAACCAGCCAGCCTATCTCAGGTATTTTCATTGGCTGGGCGGCGTGCTGACCGGCGATCTCGGCACGGCCATGTCGAGCGGGCAGGATATCGCCACGTCGATCAAGGGACGGCTGTGGAACACGCTGTTCCTCGCCTTCTGGGCGGCGATCGTCGCCGTGCCGCTGGCGATCATCCTCGGCCTGATCGCGGTACGCTACCGCAATGGCTGGGTCGACAAGCTGATCTCCGGGCTGGCGCTGGCCTCGACCTCCTTTCCCGAGTTCTTCATCGGCTACGTGCTGGTCTATTTCTTCGCCGTGAAATGGCAAATCTTCCCCGGCATCTCGACCGTCTATGACGGCATGCCTTTTGGCGAGCGCATGCAGGCAATCGCCCTGCCGGCGGCAGCGCTGACGCTGGTCGTGCTCGCCCACATGATGCGCATGACACGCGCGGCGATCCTCAATGTCATGCAGTCGGCCTATGTCGAGACGGCGGAACTGAAGGGCCTGTCGGCCTTCAACGTCATCCGCAAGCACGCCTTCCCCAATGCGATCGCGCCGATCATCAACGTCGTCATGCTCAACCTCGCTTACCTCATCGTCGGCGTCGTCGTGGTCGAGGTGATCTTCGTCTATCCGGGCATGGGACAGTATCTGGTCGACCACGTCACCAAGCGAGACGTGCCGGTGGTGCAGGCGGTCGGCCTGATCTTCGCCGCCGTCTATATCAGCCTGAACATCATTGCGGACATAGCGGCCATCGTCGCCAATCCGCGTCTCAGACACCCGAAATAGGGGGCGGATATGCTCGATATCAAACGCATCCCCATTCCCGCTCTGATCGGCATCGTGCTGACGGCATTGTTCGTCCTGGCGGCGGTCTTCGCCCCCTGGATCGCGCCGCACGGCAATGGCGAAATCGTCGGCGACGTCTGGGAACCGATGTCGGCTGCTCATTTGCTAGGCACCGACAATCTCGGCCGCGACCTGCTTTCGCGCATGATCTACGACGCCCGCATCACTTTGCTCATCGCGGTGCTGGCCACCGCGCTGTCATTCTCGCTCGGCGCCATCCTCGGCTTCTCGGCGGCCGTCTTCGGCGGCTGGTTCGACACGATCCTGTCGCGGCTGGTCGATCTGCTGATGTCGATCCCGACGCTGATCATGGGCCTGGTCGTGCTCTCCGTGCTGCCGACCAACCTGGTGACACTGATCCTGGTGATGGGCATTCTCGACTCGACGCGCGTCTACCGTCTGTCGCGCGCGGTGGCCGTCGACATCAACGTGATGGACTATGTCGAAGCGGCCAAACTGCGCGGTGAAGGCAGCGCCTGGATTATCTTCCGCGAGATCCTGCCCAATGCGCTGTCGCCGCTGGTCTCGGAACTCGGGCTGCGCTTCATCTATGCGGTTCTGTTCCTGTCGACACTGTCCTTCCTCGGCCTTGGCGTGCAGCCGCCGGACGCCGACTGGGGCGGCATGGTCAAGGAAAACAAGGACGGCATCGTCTTCGGCATAGGAGCGGCACTCATCCCGGCAATGGTTATTGTGCTATGGGATTTCCATCGGTGCGCCTCCTCTATGCCGGCCGACCGAGGACTGTGCTGAAGCCTGGTGTGCCGGTCAATAGGGGCGCGGCTTTTTTCTTTCACATGTGTCGCCATGGACCACGATGCGGTGGGCGTTGTGGACGTTGTCCGGCTTTTGCGAAATGCGCAGCAGAGCCAGGAACGAGCAGAACACGTAACCGCGGATCGCCTCATCTGAACTGTGATAGATTCAGGGTGCGCATCAGCGCCTGGGATTGTCAGGAATTCTGTGCGCGAGGCCGTTTTCGTCACTGGTTGACGAGCCTTTCACCGAAGACGACGCTGCAGATATGTTGGGTCGCCAGCATCGTTAAATATGATTCCCGAATGACTGTCCCGTATCACGCCCTCAAAGCGCGGGCCTTCTCCGTTCACAAGATGCCTCCCCTGCATTGTTGCGTACCGTTGGTCGGCAGACACATCATTGCGAGATCGTCAGAAGCCAATCCAGGCGCATCAAATCCGCTCTCAAAGCTGAACTCCAAAAGCCAATCATCTGCGCCCAATCAGGCTGTGCAACCCCGACCAGCTCCGCCCGTATTAGCGGCGCTCACCGTGTGCCCTTCACCACCCCAAACAAGAGCCCCTTTTGCGCGGAATGCGGGGGCCGAATACGCACTCATTGTCATACCGTATATTGTTGCGCATTTTGAATATTCTTAACGCCTACATGGCCGGACATCGCTTCAACAACATTGCTCAGAGGCCGATACGGCAAGCCTTTCTTCTCCGCCGACAGCGCGTGAGTCAGGTGACCACCGTAGCAACAGACTCCGTTACGCAGGCTTTCATGTTCAGTGATGGCCTGCAAGGATTCGAGACTGGCGATGTATCGAATGTAAGGGAAAGTTCCCGCTGTGAGCAGCCGGGTCGCGGTGTTAGCCACCATTGACGGAATATGATCGCAGTTGTAATGCACGACGTTTTCTTCGAAATACGAGTGGTAGAGCGAAGCAGAAGAAATACAGGTTTCGACCAAATCGCGATCACATGCAGTACAGTCGCACAAAATGCTGCCTCTCTGCATGGCTTTAACCATGCCTCTGTCGATCAGGTACTCCATTCTCCGCTTCGGAAGATCGGAGCGACGCACCGCACAATTGAGGACGATGTCCATCTCCTGCAGTGCCGCCGCGATGGTGCCCTGAGTGCGTGAAGGATCCTTGTTATTCATGACGATCAGTTTCGTGCCGGTTGCGCCGATGTAGTCGACGCCCTCGGTTTCGAAGCGCGCGTTGGCTTTGCAATTGAAATCCTCCTGGCCTCGAGCGACAACGGTCAAGGCAACCCCGAGGTCCGACAAGTATTTGAATGCGGACAGACCGATATTGCCGCATCCGATGATCAGGGCCTGCCCTCCGGGGAGAAGGTTCTCATTTCGCGGGCAGAACACTCCTTTTTCCTTTGAGCACAACTCCAACGCCCGCTGGGCGAAGAGATAACCTGTCAGTCGGCTCATAGGCTCAAGCAATGGATACTGGCCACCTTTTCCCACCCACTCGTAAGCAATCCCGAGAAACCCTCTACTGATGAGTTCAGAGATATCCCGAGGATCAATGTTCTCATCAAAATGCAGATACGTGAAGAGGATGTGATGCGGAGCATAGTCAGAATATTCTGAGCGCAGCGGTGCCTTCACCTTGAGGAGGAGCCGCGCCCGGGCGAGGACCTCATCTTTCGCCGCAACCTTTCCTCCGCATGCCAGATAATCCGCATCCGAGAATCCAGCCCCTTCCCCGGCACCGATTTCGACATAGATGTCGTGACCGAGGCGCGAAAGAGCTTGCGCCTGGATCGGCTGGAGTGCGACACGCCGCTCGTCTTCTTTGATTTCCTTCAAAACACCGATCTTCATCATTGAAAACTTCCCTTGCAGTCTTCGGTCACGCTGCACTCCAATCGGCTGCCGTGACTATGCCGTTCGAGTGTGGCCGCCGAGTTTTGGTGTGCCACTTTGTGCGCGCGGTCTGGCCCGCGGGCGTCGCCTTGACGCATGGTCGGTTCTTAGTATCAGACAATAGGCCGAGCCGCCGCGGAGCAAGAAGCAGGGACAACTGGGTCACCGATACGAATTAATCTCGGTCCGCGAGTTGTCGCTCGAGCCGCGGGCTGCACCTAGAGAGGATTAGAGGTTTTCCTAGCTCCCACGACGAGTTTTCTCGCGCCACCCAGGAAATACGCTCTCGTCGAGGGACCAAAGAAAACTGAACGGAAACTCCGATTGCGTACCTTCGAAGCTCCGAGGCAGTCATTCGTCCGCTGTCCATAATCTCTTCTCCACAGTCATTTTTGCGTTTGCTCTATGTTTACTGGAACACGGCGCTTTCGAGGTGGGGGACCGTCAAATCTCTACTCCATCCTCAGATGAGTATCAAGTTATGTTATGTTAAGGTCGATTTGCTAAAGTGTCGTGAAAGTGTATGCATTTCATAAAAAATCGTTAATATGAATTTCATTTCCGGGATCGCGGCCAGGCATTCGCGCGTCACGTCGTCGACGATGTTGAGCACGCGGAACCTCCGGCCACAGGCGAACTGATCATGCACCAAATCCAGCGACCAGCGCGCATTCGGCTTTGCCTCGACCAAGATCGGCGCCCGCGTGCCGACTGCTCGCCGTCTTGCCCGGCGCTTGCGCACCGTCAGACCTTCCTCGCGATAGAGACGGTAGATACGGTTGACCCCAGATGCCTCGCCCTCGCGCCTGAGCAGGATGAACAGCCGCCGGTAGGGGCCAATTACGCCATCGGCACCCGAAGAGGGTGCCTGGCAGGAGACGGGAACACGAGAGTGGTCCCGGTCGGGTGTAAGTAAACCGGATATCGCGCGCATCACCTAGAATAGCAGGAACTCGCCGCAACAGTTAGCCGGATTTCAGCAGCCAATAGGGGCACCGCTCCCGCGATTATCCCATGTAATGGGCCCTTTCGCTGCGGTGTCAGTTCCCCGCACTCGCATCTTGCGCGGGGCAATGGCCTTCTCCATCCAACCAATTTCCATCTCCGGGACCGAGGACAGCAACAGGTCCGTATAGTCCTCGAACGGCGGCGTCAGCACCTTACTCTTCGGCCCATACCGCACCACTTCACCGCGATACATCACCGCGATCGAATCGGCGACCGACTTCACCGTCGCGAGATCGTGGGTGATGAACAGATAGGCTACCTGCTCGATCTGCTGCAGGTCCAGCAGCAGCTTGAGCATGCTGTTGGCCACCAGCGGATCGAGCGCCGAAGTCACCTCGTCGCAGATAATCAGCTTGGGCTTGGCCGCCAGCCCGAGAGCTCCGCCGGATAGCGGTCGATAAACCCCGTTCCGATCTCGATTTCTTCGAGCAGTTCCCTGGCACACCGGTCGCGTTCGGCGCCGCGCAGGCCAAAAATAGAAAGTCAACGGCCGGCCCACGATTGTGCCCACGGTATGGCGCGGGTTCATCGCGACATCGGCCATCATCTGAAGGTGCCGGAGGTCTTCCTTCGTACGGCCGCCGAGCCTGTTCGAAAGCTTGCGCCCCTCGGGGGTGATCTCTCCCAGCTGCGGCGGCCAACAGGCCGGTTATCGCCCGCGCCAGGGTCGACTTGCCGGAGCCGGACTCGCCGACGACGGCCAATGTCTGGCCGGGATGCATGTCGACCGACACGTTCTTCAACACTTTCATAAAGCCGTTTCCGTAGGCCGCCGTCACGTTCTTCACCGGCAGGATCGGCTTCGGTGTGGGAATCTTATCCTGATGCTCGATATGGTGCACGGCGACGAGCGCCTGAGTATAGGCCTCTTTCGGAGACGGTGGCCTCGATGCGCAGGTTGCGGATGTCGAGCAACAGGCCGGGTTTCGCTTTGCTGTCGGCCATCACCCGCGTCCTCCCTTCAGGCTTGCCGTGCGGTTGAGGATCCAGTCGGCGACAAGGTTGACGGATATGGCAAGGGCGGCGATCGCCCCTCATCCGCAGAAATAAAAACAGCTCGCGATGTTGTGGAGGATGCATGTTCAAAGAGACCGAGGCATATCTGATGTTCAATGGATCATCAAGGCCAAGCCCCCCGCGTCGTTGCCGAGGTGCTGTACGACACGGCCGACCCGCGTATTGTCAGGCCAAATGCTGCCCACCGGACCTAAAGTAATTTATCGAGCTAGGGTTACGAGGTTCCGCGTTGATCGAAGCATGTTCAGTTCCGACAACCGCTTGGATTTGTCCCAAACGCATTACGGAAACACTTTGAAAAATGCGAGGCAGATGCAAAACCACAGGCGATTGCGATCTCGACTATCGGCAGTTCCGTCTGTTCAATCAAACGCTTTGGCACGTGCCAACCTGAGATGCAGATAATAGCGCATTGGTGATAAAGAGACCGCTTGGCGGAACAGCCGTTCGACCTGGCGTTGGGATCGGCCGACGCATTCGCGATATCTCGGAGGGGCAGGGGATCCTCGATATGCTCCTCCATCATCCGAATGACTTCAGCGATCGGCTTGCTAACACCGGTCTGGTTTGCGTTGATGGCCCATTGTCTGTCGGATGCTGAGCGCCAATGCCAAGCAGTCGTGTGCCGACATACAGCTAACGCGGTTTCTTTCCCGAGTTGTTCGCTGATGAGATCCATCACAAGATCAAAGGACGCGAACTCACCGGCACAGGTGACCAACAAGAATCTTTGACAAAAAGCTCGTCGTCGGAAAGCTCGGAAAGGATGATCTGATCATCAGCCATGTCGTTTCGATTCAAAAGGAGGTCGGCCCCCCATTTATGGCGCACCGACCAGGGTTCTAGCGGCGCCCTCGACGCCATGATTAGGGCTTCCGCAACAACCGCATTGATCTGGTGCTTGTTCGCTATCGGAACTTGACGGGACGTCTAAAGGCGGGAGAGCACCGACAACCTCGGTGCCCAATCCCGAAACTGTCAGGGCTCGCCGGATCCGATTTCTTCCTTCCGGTGTGCGATGTACGTATCAAGCTCCTCGCGCACCGCAACGTCCATCACCGGCCTGCTGCCAAAGATCGGTGGCCCGTTCGAGCGCATCCTTGCCGCCGGCTTCCTCCCAGGCGCCGTGATTTTGCCAGTTGGAAAGCATCGGTTGGTAAAAGGCGGTCGTGTAGCGCGACATGGTGTGCTCGGCGCCGAAGAAATGGCCGCCGGCCGGCACCGATTTGATGGCTTCGAAGCCAAGGTCATCCTCCTGGAATGGCAGCGGCCGCAGGAACTCCATCATGTTCTGCAAGATCTCGACATCGAGCACGAGCTTTTCGTAGGACGCCGTCAGCCCGCCCTCCAGCCAGCCCGCCGCGTGATAGATCAGATTGGCGCCGCCGAGCACCGCGCCCCAGGTCGCCATTTCGGTTTCGTAGGCGGCCTGCAGGTCGACGATATTGGAGGCATTCGCATTGGAGGTGCGGTAGGGTAGATTGTAGCGCCGTGCCAACTGCCCGGCGATGATGTTGGCCTTGGCGTTCTCCGGTGTGCCGAAGGCCGGCGCGCCCGACTTCATGTCGACGTTGGAGGTGAAGGCGCCGTACATCACAGGTGTGCCTGGATTGACCAGCTGCGTCAGCACCACGCCGAACAACGCTTCGGCGTTTTGCTGGCAAAGCGCTGCCGCCAATGTTACCGGCGTCATCGCGCCCATCAGCGTGAACGCGTTACCGTCACCGGCTGGCCGTGCTCGGCCATGGCGATCAACCCTTCAGCCATGGCGTCGTCGAACAGGCGCGGCGAGTTGATCGAGATGATCGTCGTCACGCCGGGTGAGGCCCGCATCTCCTCGACGCTGATGCCGCGCGCGATGGCCATCATGTTGATGCCATCCATCGCCCGGGCGCGGCCGATCGCCGTGCAGTGGAAGGAGAGGTCGCTCAGCGTCAGATTGGCGTAATAGGTGTCGAGATGGCGCGCATTGGCCGGCAGCTCCATTGGCGCCACCACCTGGTTGCCGATGATGTGGATGGCGTTGAAGTGGTGCGCCAGCCGGATGAAATTCTGGCAATCGGGCAGGTTGCCCTGGCGGCCATTGATGCGGTCATGGACATTGGGCGGACCGGCGACCAGCCCGAACACGAGTGACTTGCCGCCGAGATGCACCCGCTTTTCAGGATTGCGGCTGGTCAGCGTGAAGAACGATGGAACCGCCCGCAGCGCCTCGGTGACCAGGCTTTCGTCGATCCTGATGGTCTTTTCCTCGCGGTCGACAATGGCACCCGCGGCGGCGAACAGATCCACCACCTTTTCGCTCATCACGCGGATGCCGAGCTCCGACAGGATGCGCATCGAGGTGTCGTGCAGCCGCTGCATCCGCACTTCATCGAGAAGCTGCATTGGCGGATAGGGGTTTTCGACATGTTGCCAGGGCAGCTGCGCGATGCCGCCGCCGCTGCGTCCCAGCTTCGACCTGCGGCCACCGCCGCGCCTGTCCTGGTTCATTGCCGAATTTCCCTTTCCTTTCCAATACGCGAAGCCGACAGTGTCCAATTGACAGGAAGGATGGGCGGCTCAGAATGGCTAACCGTGAAATTCCGCGCAGTGGCGTCAACATCTGCCACCAACATTCCTTCGCGCTATGCATCAGTAAACTATGACCAAAGTGAACGCGCTCTTCACACGATAAGAACGCCGCCAATGAGCAAGAAAAACAATGTCATTGCGTGGGAACCTATTGCGGCCAATGTGGGCAAGGACCTAATGTGTGCCGAGAAGGGGACAACATGAAGCCACCTCCGCCGCTCAACTATATAAGATCCTTCGAATGCGCCGCACGGCATCTGAGTTTCACCGAAGCTGCAAACGAACTCGGCTATACGCAGGCCGCAATCAGCAACCACGTGCGCGCGCTCGAGCAATATCTCGGACGCCAACTCTTCCTTCGCCATCCGCGCAGCCTCGAACTGACGGAAATCGGCGAGGCTTTTCTGCCAACCCTGCGCCAGGGGCTTAGCCAGATCGATTTCGCAACGGAATCAGTGCTCGCTGCTGTTCGCAACAAAACGGTGGTCATCTCATGCCCCACCAGCCTTGCTGAGAACTGGCTTGCACGGTGCATAGCCAGCTTCAGCAAGCAAAACCCGGAAATCGAGGTCCTGCTGCATGGCACGATCTGGGAGGAGCGTGCCGAGCAGGTCGCAGATTTCATCATTACGATTAGGCGCTACGACAATCGACCGGAGGGTGCGCTGCAGCTTTGGAAAGACCGGCTTGTACTACTCTGCGCGCCACATTTCCTCGAGGGGCCGGATGGCTTTAAGGTGCCACAGCACGTGCTGGAGGCCAATTGGATTTCGGTCCATGGGCGTCAGGAGCAGTGGCAGCGCATGGCGGCAGCACTACGCATCGATGCGGCCGCGAACGACAAGCGGCTGTCCACCAATTCCACCAACATAGCACTCGAACTCGCAGCCAACGGGGCGGGCTGCGTAGTCACTACGCTTTCTCTCGCACGTACCTATATGGAGCGCGGACTGCTGGTCGAGCCATTCGAGACGCAGGTCGCGAGCCCCTGGAACTACTATTTATCCGAGGGCCAGACATCCAAGGGCGCTGTGGTCAAGAGGGTGCGGGAGTGGATACTCTCGGAAGCCCAAACCTTCATGCCTGCAGTGCTTCCGGCGAGCCAGATAGACCCCATCGTCGATTTTTGAGGAGTCAATGACCTTGTTTTATTTGGTCATGGGAGGGTCAAGCTATGCGCGCCGGTGCTTCCCGGACTTTTGCGATTTCTTTAAGTTGATTTGGATGAGCGTCCGCTGAGTTGGATGCGGTCATCATCTAGGGGCTCACGTAGTGCGTACTCATGCTCAAGCCGTCGTCATCGGCGGTGGTCTGATCGGCTGCTCGATCCTCTATCACCTTGCCAAGTTCGGCTGGACGGATGTCGTCCTTCTGGAGCGCAGCGAACTGACCTCCGGCTCCACCTGGCACGCGGCGGCCAACATTCACGGCCTGCATGATTCCACCAACATCAGCCGCCTCCAGCACTACACCATGGCGCTCTACAAGGAACTGGAAGCCGAGACCGGCCAGGGCTGCGGCATCTTTCAGCCGGGCTCGCTCTATCTCGCCCAGACCGAAGCGCGCGAGCATCAGTTACGGCTCCAGGAAGCCAAGGCGCGACGCTACAAGATGAATTTTTACGAGGTCGCGCGCGACGAGGCGGAGCGGCTGCACCCGCTGGTCGACTTCGACGGCATACGCTGCATCATGTACGAGCCGGAAGGCGGCAATGTCGACCCGTCCGGCGTCACCGCTGCATATGCCGCAGGCGCCCGCCAACGCGGCGCCGAGATACATCGTTTCACGCCGGTCACCGCCACCGAGGCTCAGCCTGATGGCAGCTGGATCGTGCGCACGCCGAAGGGCGACATCCACACGCAATGGGTCGTCAATGCCGCCGGCCTGTGGGGTCGCGAGGTCGCCGCCATGGCTGGCCTGCAACTGCCATTGATCCCGACCGAGCACCAGTATTTCGTCACCGAGACGATCCCGGAAATCGCCGCCATGGGCCGCCGCTTGCCCTCGGTCGCCGATCGCGACGGCGAATATTATCTGCGCCAGGAAGGGCTCGGGCTGCTCATCGGCGCCTACGAGCGCAAGATGAAGTTCTGGGCCGAGGAAGGCACGCCGCTGGACTTCGGCCATGAACTGTTTCCTGACGATCTTGATCGCATCGAGGAAAACATGCTGCGCGCGATTGCGCGCGTCCCCACCGTCGGCACCGCCGGCATCAAAAAGGTGATCAACGGTCCGATGATCTGGTCGCCGGACAGCGCGGTCCTGTTCGGACCCGTGCCCGAACTCAGCAACTATTTCTGCTGCAACGGCATCATTCCCGGCTTTTCGCAGTCGGGCGGCATGGGCAAGCTGGCGGCCGAATGGATGATCGAGGGTGAGCCTTCGCTCGACATGTTTGCCTGGGACATGGCGCGCTTCGGCCACTGGGCCGGCAAGGCCTTCACCAAGGCTCGCGTCCAGGACCAGTACAGCCATCGTTTCAAGATCCATTTCCCCAACGAGGAACGCGCTGCCGGGAGGCCCGTGCGGACCCGGCCGGCCCATGAGATGCAAAAGGGGATGAACGCCGTTTTCGGTCTCAACTTCGGCTGGGAGCACCCGCTGTGGTTCGCTGCCGAGGGCGAGCCGCGCGAGGAGACGATCGGCTTCACGCGCCAGAACTGGTGGGGACCGGTGGGCCGCGAGGCGCGCATGCTACGCGAACGCGCCGGCATCATCGACATCTCCAATTTCGCCAAATACGAGGTCAAGGGCGCTGGTGCCGAGGCCTGGCTGAATGCGGTCTTTGCCAATCGCATACCGGTGAAGGTCGGCTACTCCTGCCTCACGCCGCTGATCGGCAGGCGCGGCGGCATTGCCGGCGACTTCACCGTGACGAGGCTGGCGGCGGACGAGTTCCTGGTTATCGGCTCGGGTATGGCCGAGCGTTTCCATCAACGTTTCTTCAAGTCGGTGCCGTTGCCGGAAGGCACGACCTTCCGGTCGCGCACCGAGGAACTGGGCGGCTTCAATGTTGCCGGTCCGAATTCGCGTGAACTGCTGTCTCGCCTTACCAACGAAGACCTGTCGAACACCGCCTTCCCCTTCATGCGCTCCCGGCGCATGGTCGTCGGCGGGGTCGATGTCGTGGCCTTGCGCGTGTCCTTCACCGGCGACCTCGGCTGGGAGTTGCACTGCAAGGCAGCCGACCAGGTCAATGTCTATAACGCGCTGCTCAATGCCGGCGCGGACCTCTGCGCCGGACCGGTCGGCTCGCGTGCGTTGATGTCGCTTCGCATTGAGAAGGGTTACGGTAGCTGGAGCCGTGAATATTCGCCGGAATACTGGCCGCAGGAAAGCGGCCTCGACCGTCTGATCAAGCTGGACAAGGGCGACTTCCTCAATAAGGACGCCTATCAGAAGATCGCCTCGGAGACGCCGCGCCACAAGCTGGCGATCCTGTCGATCGATGCCCTAGATGCTGATGCCACCGGCGGCGAGCCGATTTTCTTGCCCGACGGCACGCCAGTCGGCCAGGTCTCCTCGGGTGCCTTCGGCTATTCCGTCAATATGTCGCTGGCGCTCTGCTACATCAAGGCCGGGACCGCCAAGGCAGGCGACAAGGTGAGCGTCGCGATCCTCGGCCGGCCGCACGACGCGGTCATTCTGGAAAAGCCACCGTTCGATGCCGAGGGCGCGAGGCTCAGGGCGTAATTCCGACGCTGCCAAGGGAGCGAGGAGCATTTACATGGACGCGGTCGAATTCATTCACGGAGTTGAACCCGACACCATCCCGTCAGATGTCAAACGGCATGCGAAGCGCTTCTTGCTCGATCTGATCGGCGTCGCCGCAGCCGGATCGAAGCTCGACGCAAGCCGGATCATGCGCGAGACGGCGCTCCAACTTTTCGCCGCGCCGCAGCAAGGCAGTCGCCTCTTCTTCGACGGTCGCTCGGCGAGCATTGCCGGCGCTGCGCTCGCGAATGCCATGACGATCGATAGCTTCGATGCCCATGATGGGCATCCGCTGACAAAGGGGCATGCCGGCTGCGGTGTGTTGGCGGGGCTACTGGCATTCTTAGAATCCAGAATGCCAGAGAATGCCAAGCCTCGCTCGGGTGCCGACATGCTCGCCGACCTGATAGTAGGATACGAAATCGCAATCCGTTCGGGCATCGCGCTACACGGTACCGTTGCCGATTACCACACGTCAGGCGCTTGGGTCGCGCTGGGTGTGGCAGCCGTGGGCGTCCGGATCATGGGGCTGCCCCATGGACAGACCCGGCACGCACTTGGCATTGCCGAATATAACGGGCCTCGCAGCCAAATGATGCGCTGCATCGAACATCCAACCATGGTGAAGGACGGCTCCGGTTGGGGTGCGATGGTTGGCGCAACCGCCGCGGTACTTGCCGGAAAGGGGTTCACCGGCGCGCCGGCCATCACCACCGAGCGCGAGGACGTATCGGAATGGTGGAGCGACCTCGGCATCCGCTGGCGACTTTCGGAACAATACATCAAGGCTTACCCCGTCTGCCGCTGGGCGCAGCCGGCCATGGAGGCAGCCGCAGCCCTTCGCCGGGGCCACTCTTTCAACCTTGACGCGATCGAAGGCGTAACGATAAGAATCTTTCGCGAGGCGAGCAAGCTAGCTGCACGCAGCCCGAGAACGACCGAGGAAGCGCAATACAGCCTACCTTTCCCCGTCGCGGCGCTGCTAGTGCGAGGGCAGGTCGGCCCGGCGGAGATCGATGGTGCTGCGCTACGTGATCCAGAGCTTCTCCGCCTGTCGAACCTCATCACGCTCGTCGAGGCGTCCGAGTACTCGAGCCGCTTTCCGGCCGAGCGATGGGCCGATGCTACGATCGTGTTGAAAAACGGCGAACGCTTGGTCTCGCAGCCCGCTGTTGCACGTGGGAGCGCAGAAAATCCGCTGTCGGATCAGGAAATAAGCGCAAAGTTCCATATGCTGATGCGTGCTTCGGGTCAACAAAGTCGAGCGGCAGAGATCGAGGATATGGTGATGTCGATCGACAAGTTGACGGCGAGCGCGCATCTCGTCGACAGCATCATGGCGCGCTGAGTTCGCGCTTCCAGCCGCTTCGAGAACGGAAAGAAGGGAGGTCATTTTGGTGACGGACTCATCGATATCCGACCCACGCTTCTTACATGAGCGATAGATCGGCGATTTTCCGATACAGGACCTGCCGCTTTCATTCCATATCTGCGAGCGCCGCTCGCGGTTGCGCCGGTCGAGAGGGTCGCGAGATGATCTTCTTCTTTTCGGGGCGGCCGAGGATGTTGTTGTAGTGCCAAACTAGTGTCCTGATTCTGAAGTTCGTTTCATTTAGGCGTTTGCCGCGAAAGTGCGGAGGCAGAAACATTGGATGCTGGCCAGGATGTCGTCAGCAGACTTGGTCTATCGGAAGGGTTTTGGGTCGACATTGGTGGCCTTGATATAAGCGTGGATAGCCTTTTCGAGCTCGGCGACCGAGTGGAACACGCGTCGTTTGAGGGCGCGTTCGGTCAACAGCGCGAAGAAGAATCGACCTGATTGATCCATGATGCCGATGTCGGAGTGAAGTGAACGTGCCAGCGCGGGCGCTTGGCGAACCGATGGCGGATCAGCTTGGCTTCGTGTGTGCCGTGGTCGTCCATGACGACGTGAATGTCGAGATCGGTGGTACGTTGCGCTCGATCTCGTCAAGAAACTTGCGGAGCTCCGAAGCCCGGTGCCGGGGCATGCATTTGCCGACAATGGTTCCAGCCTTCACGTCAAGCGCCGGGAACAGCGAGGTCGTTCCGTGCCGCTTATAATCGTGTGTGCGCCGTTCAGGCCGCATCAGCAGCAGAGGTTACGTGCGGTCGAGCGCCTGCACCTGGGATTTCTCGTCGACACACAGCACCAGAGCACGCTCGGGCGGTGACAGGTACCGTATGCCGCTGAAAAGACGCTCGAGATTCCTGATACTCAGACCGGAGGTGCGGGCGATCCAGCCGGTGCTCAAAGGTTTCTCGAAGTTGCGTATCATGGGTCCGACTGCCTGCGCCAGTTGCGGAGGCAGCGTGTCGAGGCCGACCGAACTGCCCGATCGCTGTTCGACATTGCCTGTCCTGATACGCTCGACCTGAAACTGATTGGCGATAGACGGTGCCAGAACCGGGCCGTGTGCCTGCGTGATGATGTGCAGGATCATGTCAAGAAAGGCGGTTCCGCCTGCGCACGTGTACCTGTTCCTGTCGATGACATAGAGCTGATTACTTATTTAATGAACGGAAATTCCTCACGGAAAGCCGGCTGCCCTTCCCAGTGCAGGGGGCATCGCGCATCGGTGAGCAGCCCTGCGCGGGTAAGAAAAACGGTGCCCATGGACAGCGGACCCATATGGCACCTATCGCGTGCCCGCCTTTTTCAAAATGACATTCAACCGGGTCTGGTCTTTCGCGACGAACGTCATGGGGCAGACGAACAGGTAATCGGGTGTATCGGAAGTGTGCCGAAGCGCTCGTCACAATTACGCAGAGATTCCGTTGGAGGCATGGGCTACTGCCCCATCTTCCGAAGAGAAGCGCGCAAGCGAGCTTGAAGGCCGGGTCGCTGCGCAGCCGGTCGAGATGGTTTGGCATCCTCGTAGCCGCAGGCGATCGCAAAGATGCGGGCGCGCACAATGTCGGCCATGGCGTGCGTCACCCGCGCTGGATCGCGCGGATCGGGGATCGCGGCGGCCAGCCTGTCGGCCAGTTGCAGGCGTCGCTCGGCCGCGGCCAAAAGCATGACGCCACCATCCGAGGTGATGCGTCCGCCGTCAAACGCAGCTGTGATCTTCTTGCGTCCAACGGCTGGAAATGAGAGCGGCAGCAACGTATCGTCGGTCATGGCGGGTGTGGCTCGCGAGAGGCGGTGGCAGGGTTGGATTAGACAACCGAATCCTACGCCAAATCAATCGTTTAAGCTACATCCGGCCCAATTTGGAAGGGGCCCCAATTAGCGGAAGGAGTGAATTCGATGGATGTAAGCCGGTTGAACATAGATGACCTATTCCAAAACAGTATCATTTGGGATGCACATTGCGGGATTGACCCGCAGGTACCACTAGACGTGAGCTCTTTGGAACGCATCCGGAAGGCTGGGTTTACATATGTTAGCACCAATGTTGGTTACGACGTGTTACCTTGGCAACAGGCATTTCCGGTGATCGGCGCCTATCGGCGTTGGCTGGGCGAAAACAGTGACAAATACATCCTCGTGTCCAACGTTGGAGACGTTCTCTCCGCCAAACGAGACGGGAAGCTTGCAGTGTCCATGGATATTGAGGGCGTGTCCGCGCTAAACGGGACAACGGATCTTGTTGAGGTTTACCATCGGTTAGGCGTGCGTCAAATCAGCTTTGTCTACAATAAAGACAACGAGGGAGGAGGTGGCTGCCACGGCCACAACACAGGGCTAACTCCCTTTGGTCGGGATGTTATCAAAGAGATGAACCGTGTAGGCATGCTTGTGGACGGATCTCATTGTAGCGCCAAGATGTCGATCGACATGGCTGAAGCCTCTTCCAAGCCGATTGTCATTACTCACGCAAACAGCCGGGTGCTGCATGACCACCCGCGGAACATCTGGGATGAACAAGCCATTGCCTGTGCCAGTACAGGCGGTGTGATTGGTGTCACAGGAATTCGAATCTACCTGGCAAAAGCAGGAGACAATAAGTCGTCGGACCTCGATCTTCTCGTGCGTCATATCGATTATCTTTGTCAGCTGGTTGGCCCGCAACACGTGGGCATCGGAACCGACTTCGCAGAAATCACGGACGCGTTGGCATCTCGGTTTGAGATGGCCAAAGATTACTGGCCGCCGGAACATTATCCAAGTGGATCCGACCTAGGGTTCATCGACATTGAAGAATTCCCAAAACTCACCGCAGCCTTGTCGGCTCGTGGCTACTCGAACGAGGTCGTTAGCGGTATCCTCGGAGCCAATTTCATGAGGGTAGCGGCGATGAACTGGGAATAGCACGCTGGAATTCGGCTGCCGCTGCCGGAGACTTTATCGCAGAAAATATATCTTTGGTCGGAGCAAATAGCCTCCGGCCCGTGATGAACAAAACAACCCGGGAGCCTATTACGATTGGCTCTGGGGCTGATACCATCCGAAGCTTCAAAGATGTGTTGTCCGGGGATCGGAGATATGATGCACTTGCCGAGCCAGCAAACGAGCCTAGGCAAAGTTCGACAAAGCTTCGCTGAATTCCAAGCTCTGTTTCCATGCGAATGGAACGGCATTTGGAAATGAATCAAAGCGGTTCCTGCACGCAGCGCTGAGGCGGAGCGTATCAAGTTAGCCGACCACAGGGTCAAGGCCTACGTCCGTCGTGGGAGGAGAAGGACGCGGCCGACGCCGCCGCGATCTGAGAGACTGTGCAAGGCTCGGAAATAGTGACTGACGAAACAGTGGATCAGCATACCGTTGTGTGCGCAAGATCTGATCTGGGCCGGCTGCAACAGCAGTTCACTTGCGAAAGGCCGGGAGCTTCTCCAGCCGGGCGTTCTCGTCTTCCAGAGCCTTCAGGTCGACCGGCGTCGGACACGTCCATCCCCCCGAACTTGGCCTTGAACTAGTAGAAGGTCGCATGCTTGCGGCAAACATCAACCGTCTTTGCGCCGGCCTCCTGCTACTCAGCATCTCGATATGTGCTCTCCGTCAACCGCGAGGGTCGCATCGTCTGTCTCCTTTTATCGACGGACTCTACCCAAATCTGGAGGAAGTTCAGGGTCTCAGGCCAGCTGGAAAACAAGCGGCCCGAGGCCCTGAAGTGAAGCCATGACGATCCTCAAGCAGAAGAACATCATGGCCTCGGCCATGGTCCACGACAATTGTAAACGTAATTCATGTTAACGGTTGTGCCAATCTATACACATTCATGACACTTTTAAAAATAGACCTTCACATAACATAACTTGATGATCATATGAGGATGGAGTAGAGATCTGATGGCGCCCACCTGCCGAAAGCCGCCGTACAAATGCAGATGACCGTGGAGCGATGTCGCGCCCCATGTAAACCCTGGGAATTTAAAAATGGGCAACAATTTACAGTATTTCAATGACCGCGTAATCGGGCCCCGGATTTGGCATAAGGAACCCCGGTTTGGAGTAGTGAAGGGCACGCCGGTAAGCGCCCAATATCAGGCGGAGCTGGTCGGGGTTGCAAAGCCTGATCGGGTGCGGTTGATTGGCTTTTGGACTTCAGCTAGCGGGCTCGAAGCATCAGGATTGGTTTCTCGAAGATCTTGCAATAATGTGCCTGTCGAGCAGCGCTGCACCATGATGCAGGGATGCATCTTGTGAGCGGTGAAGGCCGGCGCTTCGGGGGCGTGATATGGGACAGTCATTCGGGAATCATATTTGACGACGCTGTCGAGCCAACGTATCTGCAGCGCTACATTGATTCTGGAGTGACATTGTTGACCCTCAATGTCGGTTCCGATGTCAGTCCGTGGTCCGAATGCATCAAGAATTTGTCGGTCTACCGAGCGGCTGTTGCAGCCCGCCCACACCAATGCATTATTGTCCGAAGTGAAAAGGATATCCGGCAGGCCAAGACAGATGGCAAGCTAGCTATTGTGTTTGACATTGAAGGGATGAGTGCCCTCAATGGCTCCTTAGAGATGTTGAGCCTCTACTATGATCTTGGGGTTCGGCAGATGACTCTTACATACAATAGGAACAACGGAGCCGCAGCCGGATGTCATGACGAAGACCAAGGCCTCACCAATTTCGGCAGAAATATTGTTGAGAAGATGAACAGGATAGGAATGGTGATCGACTGTTCCCACGTTTCATACAACTCCTCGATGGAGGCAATTCAGATATCAGAAAACCCCGTGATATTCTCTCACTCAAATTGCAAGTCAGTTTACGGTCATGAACGTAACATCTCTGATGAGCAGATAATAGCTTGCGCCGCAAAGGGCGGAGTGAGCGGTGTAACCGGTCTAGGTATCTTTTTGGGAACGGGTGACGCCAGCGTTGAAGCCTTGGTCAGACACATTGATCACAAAGCGGATTTGGTTGGCCCCAAACACGTTGGTATTGGGCTGGATTACTTTCCAGACTGCAAAGACCTGGTGCTCTCATGGAACACGGTTTATTGGCCGAGTTCGCAATATCCAAATGGGCCAAATCTCGGGTTCATGGACCCAGAAGCATTTCCGCAAATCGCCGACACTCTGAGTATGCGCGGATACTCGGACAGAGACGTGAGGGGGATAATGGGAGAAAATTTCCTTCGTGTCGCAAACCACGTCTGGAAGTGAGCATTGTGGCTAAGCACAGTGGATGCTGACCCTAGCAGGCTTCGATGATTGGGGTCGTTGAGGTCAAGCTCCTCCTGATATTTTTCCGGACCATGTCGCCCCGCGGGTCACTCGCTTCGCAGTCGACCTTAGGCCGCCGCACGATGGGGTCAGTAGAGCGAGGCCGTCTCAATCTGCTTGAGAGAGTTCGTCCCGGGATGATGCCTGCTAACGAGATCGCCTTGCCCATCGTCCCCACGGGAACGGCTTGGCGACGTTTATACTCCACGCTCTGAGGCACGACTATTTCTTGCTGAGCCCAGATGCGCCTCTCCGACCAGATCGAGGAAATCCCAGACATCCATTTCGACGATACTCCAGCTACCGGCAAAGGCCTTGGCGATGGCTGGAACCTTGGCCATGTCACCTGGTCCCAGCGATGATCTTCGGCGGCAGCGAAGGTGTCAGTAGCAAGGGAATGGCGGTGATCTCATTGGATTTGTCGGCCACCGCCAATTGCCCCAGCACGAGGCTGTGGGTTGTCGCATAAGCCGAGACGAGGTGTAGCGCCGCCTGTCCGCGCCCGCGATCGTGGCTGCGGCGCGAGGTCTTGCCATCGATGGCGATCTGACCGACCGCTTCGGGCAGACGCTCGCCGACGAAGGCCAGAAAGCAGGAGGCGAACAGGTCCGGCCCGATCCGGTTCATCACCACCCGCAGCCAGTCGGCGCAGGGAATGCCGAAATGGTAGGGCTGCAGACGCCGCAGGAAGTCGAGATGCCGGCTCCCCCACAGAACGATGTCGTCGTAGTCGTCGCAGGCCGCCATCGTGCCACAGACCACCAAAAGTAGCACCTCGCTGAGCGGATACATCACCTTGCACGGCTGGCGGGTGTCCTTGATGGCCGAAAAATGCTCCAAAAGGCTCTTGCGGCGCGCGGCTACGTCTTGGCTCATGGCTTCCTCTCGAATCATAGGAAGCCTCTTGAATCACGCCAACCTACGCCGTGCCACAAATTACAGCTCGTCGTTAACCTGAACTCGTTGCCCTGCCTCACGCATAAGATCTTTGCCATCGATCCCGGAATCGTACATTTTGGCCGCTCGATGCGTTAGCAGTTCGGCCGCGTCGATTTTCCAGCTCATCTGCGCAATCATGTCCCAGATCAACTGCTTCTGACCAAGCTTTTGGCCGAAACTGACCCGTGCCTGTGCGTGCTGAGACGCGATTTCGAAGGCGGCGCGCGCCACGCCCAAACCGGAACCGCCGAGGATCACCCGTTCGAAATTGAAAGCGCAAAGCATTATATTGAAACCGCAATTCACCTCGCCCAACAAGTTCTCCTCGGGCACGCGCACCTCATCCATCGCGACTTCGCCGACGATTGATCCGCGTCGCCCCATGAAGTCGTACAGCCTTGGGAAGCTCATACCCTTGACGCCTGCGGGAATCAGAACCGCCGTTAAAGGGGTACGTAGGGATCGGTAACACCCCAGACGATATAGACGTCTGCCTTTGAGGCGTTCGAAGCGTAACGCTTAAGGCCGGATACTACCCATTCGCTGGTTCCTTCATCGAAGCGGATCCTAGTCTCCATGCCCGCACTATCCGAGCCAACTGTGGGCTCGGTCATGCAAATTGATCCTAAGGATTGACCCTCAAGAATTGGCATCAGGTAGCGCTCGCGCAAAGCCTCTTGGGCAAATCGGTGGATGGGGTACGCACAGGACAATGCGGTGGCAACGGTGGTCTCGAAGGGCGTAGTTCAGGAAGGCCGCTTCTTCAGAAACGATTACCGCATGAGTAAGGCCCGGCTTCGGCAACGCACCGCGATAGAGATCCGGAAACATCAGCTTCAAGTAACCGGTCTCGCCTAAGGCGCCGATGATCGCAAGTTGAGCGCCGAAATCCTGATCACGCTCAATTGCATCAACTTTCGGTGCAAGCTCACGTGACATGAAGGCGCGCACTTCTGCGCGAAATGAGCGATCCTCCTCCGCTAAAAAAATCACGCATCGGTCACAGTCTCACAAAAACCCACCAGCATCGGCGGCGCAGCGGTGGCTTGCAGTCTTCCGAAATGATCAGACGGATGATGTGCCAACAAAGGTGATGTTCCATAGTTCATAGAGTTGCTCGCCGATAACTTACTCTCACAAGCACGACCGAGGGGATCGATACGGCTTGCCCGTATCGTAGATCGCCGTCATGGCTGTTATTCGGCTTCGTCAGTTCCTTGCACAAATCCGTCATGCGATAAGGCCTATCACGACGAAGCTTGGATGGAGGGCGCCGGATACCTCGCCTTTGAAAGCTTTGCTGAAATGTCCCAGGCTCGAATATCGGCACCGATCTGCGATCGTCTCGACCGCCTCGGTCGATGCTATGATGATCCCTCGCGCGGCAAGCAATCTTGCAAGTGGAATGCCGAAAGCGGCATTCCTAAGCTGATTGACACCGTTCAAGTTAGCGGTTCGAAATGCCGATCGTGGATGCGACAGCAGCGATCTTGGTTTGGGCTTGCCGCAATCTTGCTGCTGCGCCTGCTTAGGACAAGCTCGCGTCCAACTTCCTGGCATGGTCCAAGTTTTGGCCGCCGAGTTGTTGGCTTCGTCTTCTTTTTGAGTGATCATTCTTCACTTCCAATGTCCACTCCAAGCTTTGCAGCCTTGCGAGTTCCGCGTAAGGGATGTGGCAGCGGATTGTGTGGGCTGACTGGGCCTCGGTGAGTTCGGGCTCCTGCGTCTCGCAGATGGCGCCGATCTTGCGCGGGCAGCGCGTGTGGAAGACGCAGCCAGAGGGCGGATTGGCGGCACTCGGGATTTCGCCGTCGAGCCGAATGCGCGCCGTCTCAGTCTGGTCGAGCTTGGGCACGGCCGACAACAGCGCTTCGGTATAGGGGTGATGCGGTCCGGAGAAGACCTCCTCCGATGGCCCTATCTCCATGATGCGACCGAGATAGAGCACGGCGATTTTGTCGGAGAGGTAGCGCACCACGCCAAGGTCGTGCGAGATGAAGATGTAGCTGACATCCTCCTTGGACTGCAGGTCGGCGAGCAGGTTGAGGATGGCCGCCTGGACGGAGACGTCGAGCGCCGAGGTCGGTTCGTCGCAGACGACGATGCGCGGATCGCCGGCGAAGGCGCGTGCAATAGCGACGCGCTGCTTGAGCCCGCCGGACAGTTGGCGCGGCTTAACGGCCAGATGTCGGTCGGTGAGGCGTACCGAGCGGACGAGGTCGTCGAGGCGCGCCTCCAGCGCCTTGCCGGAGAGGCCGGCCAGCCGCTTCAAGGCGCGGCAAAGGATGTGGCGGACCGAATGCGAGCGATTGAGTGCCGAGTCCGGGTTCTGGAAGACGATCTGCAGCGCCTTGATCTGCTCGGCGCTGCGGTTTTCCAGCCGCGGCGCCAGCGCCTTGCCTTCGAGTTCGATCATGCCGCCCTCATCTGGTGGCACCAGGCCGAGCAGCAGCCTGGCGAAAGTCGTCTTGCCGCTGCCGGATTCGCCGACCAGCCCAAGCGTTTCGCCGGGCCGCAGATCGAGCGACACGTCCTTCACCGCCCGTACGGCGTTACCATAGGTCTTGTTTAGCCCGGCGACGCGTAGCACCGGCACGGCTGTCGCCTTCGGCGCAAGCGGCGCCACATCGCTCGGTGTCGCGCGCGGCAGCGCCTGCGCCTTGTCGTGATGGAAGAAACGCGCCCAGCGTTTTCCGCGCTCGTCGCTCAGATCATAGAGCGGCGGCAACTCGCTGCGGCAGCGGTCGTCGGCGAGCGCGCAGCGGTCGGCGAAGGCGCAGCCCTTGATGTCAGCACCAATGCCGGGCAGGAAACCCGGAATGGTGTCGAGCCGACCCTGGTCCTTGCGCTGGCCACCGCGCGGCAGGCAGCGCAGCAGCGCCACCGTATAGGGATGGCGGGGATCGTTGAACACGACCTCGGTCGGCCCTTCCTCGACCAGCATGCCGGCATAGAGCACGCCGACACGGTCGCACATGTTGGAGACGACGGCGAGGTTGTGGCTGATGAACAGGATCGAGGCCGACAGCTCGCGCCGCAATTGCGCGATCAGGTCGAGCACCTCGGCTTCGACCGTTGCGTCAAGGCCGGTCGTCGGCTCGTCGAGGATCAGCATCGACGGGTCGTTGGCCAGCGCCATGGCGATCGCCACGCGCTGCTGCATGCCGCCCGAAAGCTGGTGCGGATAGCGCTGCATGACGCTGGCCGAATCCGAGATTCGCACAAGGTTCAGCATGGCGGTCGCCTTGTCGGCGGCCGCCTGTCCTGAAACGCCGGCGAGCTCGAAGATCTCGGTGAGCTGGCGGCCGATGCGCAGCGACGGGTTCAGTGCCTTGCCGGGATCCTGATAGACCATCGACACGCTATCAGCGCGGGCACGCCGCAGCGCCTCGGCGTCGAGCTTCATGATGTCCTTGCCGTCGAGCGCGATCGAGCCGCCGGTGATCGAGCCGTTGCGCGGCAGATAGCGCACCACCGACAGCGCCACGGTCGACTTGCCGCAGCCGGATTCGCCGACAAGCCCGTAGGCTTCGCCGGCCTTGATGGTCAGGTTGACGTCGCGTAGCACCGCGCGGTTGCGTCGGCCAACGCGATAGGCGACCGAAAGGTCCTTCAGTTCGAGCGCGTTGGCGGCTTGCCTGGGTTCAGTCATTGAACGCTCCATGCACACCGTCGGCCATCAGGTTGACGCCGATGACCAAGGAGGCGATGGCTAAAGCGTCGAACAGCGCCGTCCACCAGAAGCCGCCGCCGATCATGCCGTAATTGGAGGAGATCGACAGGCCCCAGTCGGGCGAGGGCGGCTGGATGCCGAAGCCCATGAAGGAGAGCGTGGCGACGGCGAAGATGGCATAGCCGAGCCGCACGGTGGTCTCGACCAGGATCGGCGGGATGACGTTGGGCAGGATCTCGACGAACATCGTAAGCAGCGCACTCTCGTGCCTGAGCTGGGCGGCGGCGACATAGTCGAGTTCACGCTCGGCCAGCACCGCCGAGCGCACGGTGCGGGCGATGATCGGCGCGAAGCTCAGCCCAATGACGACGATGACGGTGGTCTTGGAGGTGCCGAGCGCGACGATGGCAAGCAGCGCGATGATCACCACCGGTATCGCCATGAAGGCTTCCAGAACGCGGCTGATGACATCGTCGACGATACCGCGGAAATAACCGATGACGAGGCCGAGCGCGGTGCCGGCGATGGTCGCAAGGATGGTTGCCAGCGGCGCCACGGTCAGGATGTCGCGCGAGCCGACAATGACGCGCGAGAACACGTCGCGGCCGAGCTGGTCGGTGCCGAACCAGTGATCGGCCGCTGGCGGCGTAAGCGCGTTGATGATGTTGCTTGCCAGCGGGTCATAGGGGACGAAGTACTGGCCGAACAGCGCGCAGACGACCCAGAACAGCAGGATGGCAAGCCCGGTGAGGAAGGTGCCGGACCTCGCCAGCGAATGCAGCACCTCGCCCCAGGGGCTGCGCTGCGCGGTGTCGGCTGCGGAGGGCGCCGGCATGCCGACGGGCGTGTCTGCTACGATCATTGCTCTGCTCCCAACCGGATGCGCGGATTGAGCACGGAATAGAGGAAGTCGGCGACCAAGGTGGCCACCGCATAGACGATGCCGATGGTGAGAATGCCGGCCTCGAGCATCGGAAAATCCTTGCCGCGCGCGGCGGTGAAGATCAGCGAGCCGATGCCCTGGTAGCGGAACAGCGTCTCGATGACCACGAGGCCGCCGATGAGATAGCCGGTCTGGGTGGCGATCACGGTGATGGTCGGCAGCAGCGCGTTGCGCAGCACGTGGCGCCAGACCACCGTGCGCCACGGCAGGCCCTTGAGCACCGCGGTGCGCGTATAGTCGGAATCGAGCGCCTCGATCATGCCGGACCGCGCCATGCGGGCGATATAGCCGAACAGCACCAGGAACAGGGGCAGCGAGGGCAGGATCAGGTAATAGAGCTGGGTGAAGAAGCCGGCATCTTTTGGCCATGCGGCCGAGATCGGCAGCCAGCGCAGCCAGACGCCGAAGATCAGGATCAGGATGATGCCGGTGACGAACTCCGGCAGCACCGTCACCGACAGGCCGCCAAGGCTGATGATGCGGTCGAGCGGCCGGTTGAGGTTGAGCGCGGCGATGACGCCGCCCAGGATGCCGATCGGCACCACCAGCACGAAGGCGATCAGCGCCAGCTTCATCGAGTTGCCCAAAGCATCGATGACAAACGGCGCCACCGGCGCGCGGAAGACGTAGGACGTTCCCATGTCGCCATGCAGGAAGTTCCAGATCCAGCTTCCGTACTGGACGAGCAGCGGCCGGTCGACGCCAAGCGAATGGTTGAGCGCGTCGACCGCGCGCTGGTCGGCGAACGGCCCCAATATGGCGCGCCCGACATTGCCCGGCAGCACCTGGCCGCCAAGGAACACCATGACACTAAGCAGGAATAGCGTGATCAGCGACAGGGACACACGCCGGGCAAAGAAGCAGAGAATGGCTATGGCTCCTTATGAAGCCAGCCCCCACGTGGGGGCTGGCCGTTAGAGTTTGACTTTTCGCTTAGGCCTTCGATGCCTTCTCGAGGAACAACTGCCCCATGGCGGACGGCTGCACCCCAGTCACGCCCTTCGCCGTCCCTGTCAGGTAATCGGCGAAATAAGTAAACAGGACAGGCGTTTCCTCGAGCAACAGCTCCTGGATCTTGCCGGCCGTGGCCTTCTGCGCCTCAAGATCAAGCGCCGCGATGTAGCTGTCAACCAGCATGTCGTATTTCTCGTTCTTGAAGTGCGCGGAGTTCCAGGTGCCGTCGCTCTTCAGGGGTGCTGCAAGAAACACATTCGGCACCCCTCGATGACCGTAGCCGGTGATGCCCATGACCGAATCCAGCCAGGGCGATTTGCCGAACACTGCGTCTCCGTAATAGGCGCCTTCATCGAGGATGTTGAGATCGAGTTCGATGCCGATTTCCTTGACCCAGTTCTGGATGAGCTGGGCGTATGCGGGGATTTCCTGAAAGCTCATGGCGGTCAGCGTCACCTTGAAGCCCTTGCCGGCGCCGGCAGCTTCCATCAGCTGCTTGGCCTGGGCGATGTCCCGCTTACGCGGCGGCACGCTCGTATCGGTTGACGGATAGACAGGCGCGAACGGGCTATCATTGCCCATCGAGGCGCGACCCTTCAACAGGCCTGCCACCACCTTGTCGCGATCGATTGAGAGCGCAATGGCGCGACGCACGCGCGGGTCCTTGAACGGGTCGGAATCACAGCGCATGTGCACTTGCCGGTTCGTCGTCGCCTTCAGACTGATGATTTCTACGTTCGGATCGTTGAGCAGGCCAATGCTGGTCAGACCCGACAGCTGATTGATGATGTCTACCTGGCCGCCCTGCAGTCCCAGGATCTGCGGCTGGATGTCTGCGAAGAAAGTGAACTCGGTGCGATCAGGCAACGCCTTCTCGCCCCAGTAGTCCTCGTTGCGCACAAAGGAAGCGCCGACCTTGGGCGTGTAGTTTTCCCGCTTGAACGGCCCGGTACCGTCGAAGCTTTTTTCATAGTCGCCCTTGTAGCTGGCTGGTAGAATGATGGCGTTGTAATTGTCGGACGAGACCATATAGGGGAAGTTGCCGTTCGGCGCGTCGAGGTGGAACTCGACTGTGTAATCGTCGATTTTTTTGGTCGCGCCCTTCTGCAGAACGCCCTTGAAGACTGACAGCGCATTGGACGAGCCGGCCGGATCGGCGAGCCGGTCGAAGGTAGCCACCACGTCGTCGGCCCTCATCTCGCCGCCGCTGTGGAATTTAACTCCTTTGCGCAGCTTGAAGGTCCATACGGTGCCTTTGTCATTCGGCTTCCAACTTTCGGCCAGGACGGGCCGCAGCACGAGGTCGGGGCCATCGATACAGAGGAACTCCCCCACCTGCTGAACCATCAAGTAGCCGCCGCCGTCTGCATTGGTGACCGGGTCGATGGCCCCTGCAGGCGCGTAGCAGGCAACGCGGATGGTGGCGCCTGGCGCGCCCTGCGCCCGGGCAAGCGATGGCGCGGCGCCGAAACCCGCGGCCATGCCGATGCGGCCGAGCAGCGGCAGTGACAGGCCGAGCAGGCTGCCGTGACGCACGAAGTCGCGGCGGCTGACGCGGCCGTCGACAAGACCATCTATGAGGTGGCTTTCGAGCGGCGCACGATCGCGCCGGATAAGATCGAGAATGCGGTAGTTCGTTTTCACGTGTGATGACCTCCCTTGCTATGATGCCTAGCCAGCATGTTTGGCGCGGCGAACGGCTTGACGCCAGCGAACACCTCGATCCGATCTCGCGTTGCTGAAATACTCTCCCGCTCGACCTTCGCGTTCGCCGGCTTCGCACGCCCCAGCCAACCTCCGGCGTCTGCCCTGCCTCCGCAGCCTCCACGGCCAAACTATGGCAAAACAGAGGACGGTCTTCACACGATAAGAACGCGGCCAATGACCAAGAAAAATGCAGTCACTCACGGGCAGTTTCGCGATTGACAGAATGACAGGACGTGAGCATCCTGTCAAAAATCTAACTTCCGAAGGGAGCGAACAATGATTGATCTGAGGCGGGTCAGGGAACTCTTCGATGCTCGGTTGCCTGGTTACAGCTTGCCGCAAGAATTCTATACCGATCCCGAGATCTTCGAATTCGATTTGGAAGCCGTCCACGCGCGCTCTTGGATTTTTATCGGGTTAGAGGCGGAGATCCGCTCGGCCGGTAGTTACCTGGCAACGACGATCGGCCGCAGTCCGATCATTGTAGTGCGTGATCGTGACGGGACGCTGCGAGGCTTTTACAACACCTGTCGCCATCGTGGCGCCCAAATTTGTGAGACTGGCCATGGCTGCAAGCCCGTGCTCGTCTGTCCATATCATCAGTGGAGCTACCGACTCGACGGCTCACTGCAAGGGACGCCCAGAATGCACGAGAGCTTCGATCCTGCGGGCATTCATCTTTTGCCCATTCATGTCGAGACTGTCGCCGGGACTGTGTATGTCTGCCTTGCGGACGAGCCGCCGCCCTTTGAGAAGTTCAGGAACGAGGTCGAGCCACTGCTGGCTCCCAGTCGCCTCATAGATGCCAAGCTTGTTTATGAAAAAACGGTCATGGAGCGTGCGAACTGGAAACTCGCTATGGAAAACGCGAGCGAATGCTATCATTGCGCCGTGGGCCATCCGAGCCTTACCGCTTCGGCCTACCCGCTCGCAACGCGCCGAGATCTTGACCGCTGGAATATGGCTTGCGATGAATTCACCAGCCGCATGACAGCTGCTGGCGTGCCGAGTGGTCAAGTTGACGGCGACTGGTTCACAGCTTTCCGTTTTCCACTCAAGGAAGGCTGCGTTTCCCTAACGATGGATGGTAAGCCCTCTGTCAGGAAGCTGTTCACCGAGAATATTGGGTGGATGCGGTGGTCGCTACATTCAAGTGCTTATGCTCATGCCCTCTGCGACTACACGGCCACGTTCAGCGCAATTCCGATAGGGGTGCAAGAGACAGCGATTACGTGGAAGATCTACGTGCATAAGGACGCGCAAGAGGGCGTTGATTACACTCTAGACAGCCTGACTTCACTTTGGGATAAGACAAACTTCGAAGATCGGGACCTCGCCGAGATGAATCAGCGCGGCGTAAATGGGAAAGGATACCTTCCGGGTCCGTACTCGCAAGAGGCCGAGTCGTACGCCTTAAATTTTGTCGATTGGTATTGTGCCCAGGTGCGAGCGCATCTCGACTCGCAGACTAAGAAAGCGGGCAGCACGTTGCGCAGCGTTATGGCATAACCTTCATAAGCGTGAGGAGAAGTGTGACTGCGATACAGTACGAATTGACGCTTCGCGTGGAATCAGTAACCCGCGAAGCGGAGGGTGTTGTAAGCCTCACCCTCGTCAATGCCGACGGATCCGCGTTGCCGTCCTGGGAGCCAGGTTCCCACATCGGCATTATAGTCCCAAGTGGCCGCTGTGCGCAGTACTCGCTCTGCGGCCCTCTGACCGCGGCTTATTGGCAAATTGCCGTCCTGTTGCAGAAAGACGGTCGTGGAGCGTCGCGTCACATCCACGAGAGCCTAAAACCTGGTGAGATCCTTGCCGCCAGTGGACCTCGCAACAATTTTGCTTTGCTACCGGCAAGGCGCTATCTTTTCATCGCCGGTGGGATCGGCATTACGCCCATGCTGCCGATGATCGAATCCGTCGAACAAGCCGGTGTGCCTTGGCAGTTAATCTACGGCGGTCGCGACTTAGCCAGTATGGCGTTTGTCGGGAAACTCAGAGATCACAACTCCCGTGTAGTCATTCTTCCCCAAGACAGGTTTGGCCTCGTTCCCGTGGCGGAGCTTGCCGATTCTCTGCCCGAGGGATGCCGTGTGTATTGCTGCGGTCCCGAGCCGTTGCTGATGGTAGTTCAGGAGGTGCTCTCCTCAAGAGGATTGCCCGAGGCCCATGTCGAGCGATTCCAAGTCGCGCCAGGCTGGACCGACAAGAGCCGAAATCAATCATTCATGGTGCATCTCGCCCGGAGCGGTCGGTCGATCGAGATTGGCGCCCAAGAAAGCATCGTCGAGGGGCTGGCCAAGCACGGAGTCGTTATTACTACGTCTTGCGAGGAAGGTTTCTGCGGCACCTGCAAAACCCGGGTTCTGGCGGGGCAGGTCGAGCATCGCGATTGTTTTCTTACGGAAGACGAGAAGGCGCGGCAGGATTCGATCCTCCCGTGCGTGTCGCGGGCTACGCGGCAGAGTCTTACCTTGGACCTATGATTGCCGGCAAAGCCTATGTCGCCCACCGCAGGGTGGTTTCTATCGCCCATGCATCGCAGTGGCTGCCGCGGTGCTCTCCAATAGTTCGCGATAAAGGATCGCCGGCTCCGCAATCGTGACCGTCTTTCAACCAACTGTATTACAATGACATTACCTTTGCACTATGGGACGATACAGTCTCAAATTTCCACACTCCCGTCAATTCAGACCGCACCCAGAGGGCACCCAGAGGCCGGCTGCTCCGGCTGCCATTCTGATTGAAAACGACCCGGGGCAAAGTTTTGACGGCCTTTTCTTGATTGTCACTGCATCTTCAGCGGTGCTTCGGTGCTTCTGAAGTTCCGCTTGATGACCCATGAGGAGCGGCCGCGTTATATATTGGATTGAGGGGACGCCGCGCTTCCATCTATCCAGCCGCCGTACATTGGCAGCTTTACAGGATTGGCTGCCCCAACAACAATCATGTCGTAGCGACGAAATGCCGACCTTCGGCGGAGTTCCGCGCGTAGAGAACTTTGGCTTCAGCACGTCAACTCCGCGAAACCAGATACTGGTCCTCCGCTGGAACCTCTTCGCTTTTTAATCCGTGTGAAATCGTAAATCGGCTTGGCGCGCCAGCCTCGCAATGCACACTACTAACCTCGGCCTCGATGCCCGGCAGAGGAAGACAACATCGTAAGGCGGTTTAACTTCCGACAACAGCCAGATCGGTGCTGTCGTTCAGATGGTCACAGATTTACTGTCAACCTGTAAGCTTCCAAAATTGCAGCATGGATCGTGCGCGACGTTAAGGCGTCGCCGATCCGGTGCAGCGTGAATCCATCGCCAATTTGCCGCGGCTGAGGCAACCATTCCGCCATTGCGTCAACATCCGTCATTCCCTTGTTGAGCGAACGCTCGCTCAGGTCAAAAAAAAGCTCCGCTACGGGCATCGTTCCCGTCTCCAAAACTACCTGATCAGTGGTGATGTCTTGCCGGGCGTTTGTGAGTTGATGGATCAGCGTTGCGACAAGCCGGTTGCCCTCTCTACGTATGTCGCCAAGCTTCAGGTATGGAAGTGTCGTGACGCCCTGCGCCGCCAGCCGCTTGTGAAAGATTATCCTATCGGGGTACCCCATCTCAGTTGCGGCATAGGCGTCGGCCGTGGCTAACGTAACAATGTGCCTGTTGCCCGAGAGATGATCGGCCGTGGCAACGGCTTCGTGGCGACCGGTGTGGTCGCAGATCAGCACGTGTTTTTCGGGACGAACATCCCCTGAGAGGAGATCCCAACTTGAAACTGCAAGGTTGGCGCCGGGGAGGTGGGCGCCAGGGAGGTCACCACCGGCTGGTATGCCACCCGTCGCGACAAAGACATGATGGGGATTTTCAGCCAGTACGTCGACTGCTTCCGCGAATACGTTGCACCGTACGTCCACACCAAGCCTTTCTAGTTCGCTCACCCGCCAATCAACAATGGAAATTAGATCCCTCCGCCAAGATGTTTTGGCGGCTAGCAAGATTTGCCCGCCAAGACGCGGGGCGGCTTCGAATAAAACTACGTTGTGCCCGCGTTCGGCTGCGACGCGCGCTGCTTCCATTCCTGCCGGACCGGCGCCAATGACGACGACTTTCTTACCCGGCGTCGCGCCGGCGGATACGGTCATCGGCAGCAATGTCTCGCGGCCCGAAGCGGGGTTGTGGATGCAGTGCGGTTTTTTGTAGATGCAATGCGATGCCCCGATGCAAGGGCGGATCCGATCCTCTTCGCCGCGGACAATCTTTTTGACGATCTCGGGGTCAGCAATATGGGCGCGGGTCATAGCCACCATGTCGAGCATGCCTTCACGGACCGCGTGGCGTGCAGTAGCAACATCAGTCACTCGCGCCGCATGGAATACCGGCACTCCGATCTCTCGACGAAACCGGCCAACCAGGTCGAGGAAGGGCGCTAGAGGGCGGCTCATGCCAGGCATGTTTTCTTCAACGAGGGTCAGCTCCGTATCCATTCTGCCGACCATGCAGTTAAAGAAATCAACCGCTCCTTCTTGCTTCAAGATCGTAGCTATTTCTAGAACCTCGTCGAACCTCAACCCGCCGTCACCCTCATCCAGCGACAATCTCATACCGACGACGAATTTCTCGCCGACTTGGCGGCGAATTTCTTCGTGAACCATGAGTGCGAAGCGAACACGGTTCTTGATGCTCCCCCCGAAGTCGTCGTCGCGCAGATTGGTTCGCGGCGAAAGGAACTGGCCGATCAGATGTCCCCCGGCCAAGGTCTCCAGACCATCAAGCAAGCCTTCGCGGCAGCGCCGAGCTGCTTGGCCGAATGCGCGCACGACTCGATCGATGTCGCACCGATCCATTTGCCGAGGAAAATTGCGCTGCAGTTCTTCACGTACCGGCGATGGTGCAATCATCGGCAACCATGCCCCGGTTTGAGCATCGCCGCGACGACCGAGATGGGTGATTTGGCACATAAGTGCAGCACCATGCTGATGAATGCGCTCAGCGAACTGTTGGAAATAGGGAATGATCCGGTCAGTTCCGGCGTCCAACTGGCGAAACGTTGTAGGGGAATCCGGCGCGATGTTGGAACTGCCTCCGAACATGGTCAGCGCCAGGCCGCCCTTAGCCTTTTCTTCATGATAACGCTGATACCGCAGATCCGGCATACTGTCGTCGTCCATGGCTGAGGCATGAGCCGAACTCATCACTCGATTTTTCAACGTCAGACCACGAATTGTCAGAGGCTGCAGAAGCGGATCCTTTGTTGTTTGCTGAATAGCTGTCATGGACGTCACTCGAAGCTCCCGGGCAAGACTGCGAGGTGTCGCTTTATAAAATCAACTAAAGCATCGCTAAAGACTCGACGATTTAGAAGGGCCATATCGTCCTCCCTTATTCGCGTTCGTATCCGCATGGCAGCGCAACTCGGTCGCCCTCAAGTTGACAGAATGACAAGCGCGTGACATATTGTCAAGCGGCTTGAACTTGAAGGTAGGGCATCTGATTTGATGGTGCTTTTTTAGCGACCGAGGCGCGCGTACGGCATGTTAACGCTTGATCCAAACACGGTGACTGTCGATGATGGCGCACCGCGATGGCCGCACGCGACGGGTTTGCAATCTGTATAGGTGCCAATGATGAAACGTAAGTCGAGCAATGGGGCGCATCAGCTAGGCGA